>JAUQVX010000001.1:300000-430085 GCA_039794565.1 Gloeomargarita sp. SRBZ-1_bins_9
CCATTGGCAGCGTCCGTTGGCGGGCCATGTCACGCTGTACGACCCGGCTGATCCCTCGGTGTCTTGGCATGCCTATTTGGGGCCAACAGGGACGCGTCTGCACTATGTCTGTAGTGGGGTGGGACGGGCGGAGCGGTTTCATTGTTTGATGCAGTTGTTGTTCCCGAAGCTGCGGGACTGGGTCTTGCCGCCGGATCAGGATGAATACAGCTTTCTTTACCAGCAGGCCCAGCGGGGCGGTATGACCCTGGCCGAGGTACGGCAGATTTTGTTGCGGTTGATGCAGGAGGCCTTGACCCATTTTCTGGTGTTGTGGCAGCACAAGTCGCAGCAGGTAAAACGGGAAGACCACCCCCGCCTTCCCCTTAATCCCATCCTGCTGGCGGTCAATTGGACGGATGTGGCCCAATCGGTGGAGAAGGAGGTGAAAATTTGGGCGAATGTGCGCTACCGGGTGCCGTCGCCTTTGGCGCGGTTCCATTTGCCGCCAGGAAAGGTGAATCAGTTATATGAGTTCTGGTCGGTCTGCCCCCGGGAGAGTTATTTGGCGAAGTTACCGTCGCTCCAAGTCCAGCGTTGTGTGGAGTTGTTCAGCCGGAATGCCTGTGGCTATGAGTTGGCGCAGGAGTTGCAGGTGAGTCCAGCCCAGGCGGTGCAGTGTGTGTTGCCCCTGTTGCAGGCGGGTATTGTGCTGGTGCGTCCGTTTCAAGTGCTGGAGCCACCGAAGAAATTGGGGCCAAAGGTGGCCTGTGTAGACGACAGCCCGGCGATTTTGTCCAGCGTGACTCAGATTTTGCAGCGCAGCGGCTATGAGGTGATTCCGATTGTCGATCCCCGGCAGGTGCTGCCGACTTTGGCGCAGGAGAAACCGGCGCTGGTGTTGCTGGATGTGCTGATGCCGGAGTTGAACGGTTATGAACTGTGTAAGTTGATCCGCCAGCACCCGGAATTGCGCCATATCCCTATCATCTTTCTGACGGGGAAAGATGGCCTGGTGGACAAGATGCGCGCCCGGCTGCTGGGGGTGCGGGAGTACTTGACGAAACCGGTGGATGCGGAACAGCTCCGCCAATGTGTACAGCAGGTCTTAGCCCAAGTGTGATGCGCCGGCGATGGAACCTTTGCCCCGGTTGGTGTTGGTGGTGGAAGATGGGATAGCCGAACAACGGTTGATGGTGGCCCTGTTGCAGCGGGCGGGGTACAAGGCGGTGGGGCAACCCTCAGCGGAGGCGGCCTGGGCCTGGTTGGAAACCCACGGGGCACCGGCGTTGGTGGTGGTGGATATTGGGTTGCCTGGGGAAAGTGGGCTGGAATTGTGCCGGCGCATTCGGGCGCACCCCGATTGGCGGACGTTACCGGTGGTGATTTGTAGCTGCCGGGACCGTGAGGCCGATAAGTTTTGGTCCAAGCGGCAAGGGGCCACCGATTATTTGACCAAACCCTACACACCGCAGCAGTTGGTGAACCTGGTGCAACGCTATGTCCCCTAAAACGCCTACGGAAACCTATGTGGTGGTGCGCCTGGGGGAAACGGTGCGCCTGGGATTACCGCAACGGGTGGTGCGGGAGGCCCTGGATATGGCGGGGATAGTGGTGTCCCCCATGCCGGGAGCGCCGCCGATTTTTCGGGGTATTACCAACCTGCGGGGGGCGTTTCTGTGGGTTCTGGATGCGGCGGCCTGGCTACGGCAGTTAGAACCGGCTTTGGCTTTGCCCCAGACGCCGGGCCGGGAAGGATTGGTGGTGACCGTGGGGGAGCGGACGTTCATCATGACCATTCAGGGCCGAGAGGGGTTTTTATCGGTTACACCGGCGGACCGACAGCCCTTGCCCCGTTTGCGCCACCACCACCTGTTCCCGGCCATGACCCGTTGGGAAGATAAGCCGGTTGTGTTGCTGGACCCCACGGCCTGGTTGCAGGCGTTGTATCAATCCGCGGAGAGGTGAACCATGACATCTTCCCCCACGCCGTCGCCTGAATGGATGACCCAACCCCCCGACGAGGTGCCTGTGACCTGGGAACAGCCGGAAACGTCGGTGGACTCTGACCCTTTACTGACGTTGTATTTGCAGGGGCAGGACGCCTGGGAACGGGGGGACGGCCAGGAGGCGCGGCGGTTGTGGCAACAGGTGGTGGAACGGGACCCCCAGGGCACCTACGGACAGGCTGCTCAAGCCGCGTTGCAGGAATTGCCGCCGCCTTTGGTGGTGGAACCCTGGCCGGTGCCGACTGCCCAGGCTGGCTGGCGGGTCTGGTGGCAGCGGTGGCCGTTTCGGCGGAAGTTGGCGACGATTCTCCTGGTCTGGACGACGGTGCCGGTGGTGCTTTTGACCCAACTGCAGGTACACTCGGTGCGCCAGACGGGGCGGGAGAAGTTTGCAACCAGCCTGCAGCAAGGGGTGACTACCCTGCAGGAAGAGTACGTGGAGTGGTTGTTGAGTGAATGTCAAGCCCAAGCGGAGACGGTGGCGCGGTTGTTGCGGCGGAACCCGCGGTTGATGACGGAACCGAGTCCGTTGGTGCAAATCCTCCTGACGGAGGGGCTGGCGACCAATGAGCAGGCTTTCCCGGAAATGACCAAGAACCTGCGGTTGGTTTTGGATGCCCAGGGGCGGGTGCGCCAACAGCAGGTGGTGGTGCTGACCGAGGCCCAGCGGGACTTGCCCCTATGGCCACCGGACCAGGAGTTGCCCGCCTACGGCCGCCGCTCGGTGACGTTGCCCCCTGAAACCAACTTGGCGGACCTGCCCTGGGTCCAACGGGCGCTCCAGGGACAGCCGGTGGCCAGTTTTGTCCTGGTGTCGGATGCCCAGGCGAGACGGCTCGGGCTGGAGGCCCAGATGCGGGGACTGGGGTTGTTGGCGGTGGCGGTGCAGCCGGTGATGCAGCAGCAGCGGGTCTTGGGGGCGGTGGTGGTGGGTAGCTTGCTCAACCGCAACCACTGGCTAGTGGACCATAGCCACCGGTTACACGATTTGCCCCTGGTGGCGGTTTACGGGGGTAGGGTGCAGGTGACCACCAATTTTCCGGACCCCAAGAACCCGACCCGGCGAGCGTTGGGGAAATTGGCACCGGGGGAGGTGGTGCAGGCGCTGGTGGAGGAGGGCCGGGACCGGTTCTTGACGGTGCAGAAGTTGGTCAATCCCGAGGGGCGGGAGCAGGCCTATTGGGTTTTGTTTACCCCCTTACAGGGTCTGGGTCTGGAGGGCCAACCCGGGGTGGTGGGTTTGCTGGCGGTCGGCCGGCCTTTGCAGGAACTGGAGCAACTGCTGGGGGACCGGACCCTGGCGACCTATGGGGTGGGGTTGATCATCCTGATGTTGGCCTGGGGGTTGGGCTGGTGGGCGGCAACGGTACTGGCAGAACCGGTGCAACGGTTGGGTGCCTATGCCAAGGCCCTGGGGGAAGGGCAATACCACCGGCGGTTGAGCTTGCCCAGCCAGGATGAATTTGCCCTGCTGGCCCGGGAAATGAGCCTGATGGCTGCGGCCATTGAGACCCAAGTGGCGACCCTGCAACGGCAACAGCGGGAGACGGAGGCGGCCCGGGCCCAATTCGAAGCCGATGTCATCCAACTGCTCACGGATATTGAGGGGGCGCAACAGGGGGATTTGACGGTACGGGCGCGGTCGGTTCACGGCCCCGTTGCTGCCATTGCCGATGCCTTTAACGTGACCCTGGCCAGCCTACGGACCCTGGTGGGAAATGTGCGGGCGACGACCGACCGGGTGACCACATTAGCCAGTCATGCGGAAACTGCCGTGGTGGACTTGGCCCAGGCCGCCCAATCCCAGGAATTGGAACTCACCCAGGCCCTGGCCCTGGTGGCAGACAACACCCAAGCGATTGAACGGATCGCCCAGAGTGCTGCCGAGGCGGCCACGACGGCCCAATCGTCCCTGGAGGCGGCCCGGCAGGGTCAACAGGCGATGGAGGCCACAGCCAACCTGTACAACAAGATCCGGGAGGCAGTGGGGAAAACCTCCAAGAAGGTGAAGCACCTGGTGGGGTCGAGCCAGCAAATCAGCCAGGTGTTGGCCATCATCCAGGAAATCAGCGTACAGACCAACCTGTTGTCGTTCAATGCTTCCCTGGAGGCGGACCGGGCTGGGGATCACGGCCAGGGATTCCGGCTGGTTGCCGACGAAATCGGCCAACTGGCCAACCTGGTGCGCAAGGAAACCGCCCGCATCGAGGCCCTGGTGCGCAACATCCAGCAGGATACGGCGGAGGTGTCCCACGCCATGGAAAGCAGTACCACCGCCGTGGCCGAGGGGTCGCTGTTGGTGCAAAAGACCCAGCAGGTGTTGCAGCGCCTGGGGGACCTGTCCGGTAAGATGACGGCCTATCAAGACGTGATTGCCCAGCAGACCCGGACCCATTTCCAGGTATCGGCCCAGGTGCACACCGCCATGGAAAATGTTGCTGCCCTGGCGGCCACCACGTCGAGCGCAGCCCAAGAGGTGGCAGTGGCCCTGCGGGAATTGGGGGAAGAGGTGCGTCAGTTGCACCAGTTTGTCCAACAATTTCGCCTACAGAGCGGGGGGGACAACCCATGAACGCCGCACCCCTGGACAACGACTTGCTGACCCAGTTGATGGCCGAAGCCCGGCAGGGGTTTCTGGAGGAGGAAGCGCCCCTGTACCTGGAAACCCTGCGCCAGGGCATTGCTGCTCCCCAGTGGGACTACGACCGGTTGATGCGGGCGGCCCATACCCTCAAAGGTGGCGCCGGTACGTTTCAACTGTGGGCCTTGCAAACCCTGGCCCATCACCTGGAGGACCTGCTCGAACTCATGGGTCAGGGCAATCTCCCGGAAGGGGAACCCTTAGTGCGCCGGGGTATCGAGGAGCTGGCCTGGTTGCTGGATAATGTTCACGACCCGAATGTCACCGCCGACCCCGAACTCCTAGGGGCCATTGCCGACCTGGTGGCCCGGGCCCAACCGGCAACCTCCAGCCTCGAAGAAGGGGTGCATCAGGCCTTGACGGGGGCGCTGGAAGATTGCCTCCAGGTGGCCGAAGCCCGTTTGCAGCAGGGGGATGGGTCAGTCATTCAGGAACTGTGGGGAAACTGCACTTTTTTGGCCCAGGAATTGCAACTGCCCTGGTTGGCTGCGGCTGTGGCGCCCCTGGAAAAGGAGTTGGACCCCGCCTTGGCGCAACGCATCATTGCCCAAATCCGCCGGGAACGGGACCATTATTTGGGTTTAGGCACCGCGCCGCTGCCGGGGTCGCTATCCGAAGCTGAACCGACTGCCGCTGTGACCCATGTCCGTTTGCCCTCGCAGACGGTGGAGTTGCTGGCCGATATCGGGGGGGACCTGCTGCTGTACCTGGAAAAACTCAGCGGTCAACAGGAGCAGTTGGAGGCGACGATTCGGCATCTGAAGGAGCTGGTCGCCGGATTCGAACCGGTGCGGGAACGGATGGATGAGGTGTATGAGCAATTGGCCCTGCAGTACCGCGCCGGCGAGGGCAGTGAATTTGACCCGCTGGAGATGGACCGTTTCAGCGCCCTGCACGAAACCCTGCAAGCCTGCCAGGAATTTGTCGCCCAGGTGAGTGAGAGCGCCGAAGATTTGGACCTGGTGACCCGCAGCACGGCCCGGGAGCTGGTGAGCCTGCGGCGGAATTTGAACCAGATTTACAGCGCCTCCACCCAGGCCCGGCTCAACCCCTTCCACACCCTGGCGGGTCCCTTTGCCCAAAAAATCCAACGCCTGGCGCAGCGCTACGGCAAGCAGGTGGAATGCCGGGTGGAGGGGGCGGAGGTGTTACTAGACCGCTTGCTGCTAGAGCAACTCAAAGGCCCCCTAACGCACCTGGTGAACAACGCCTTTGACCACGGTATCGAACCCCCAGAAGAACGGCTACAGCAGGGTAAACCAGCGATGGCCTGCATCATCCTCAAAGCGCACATCCAGGGGAACCAGACCCTGATCAGCATTGGGGATGATGGCCGGGGGGTGGACCTGGTGCGGGTGTACCAAAAAGCCCGGGAGCGGGGCTTGACCCAAGTTCCGTTCGACCAGCTCAGCCGGGAAGACATCTTGAATTTCCTGTTCCTCCCTGGGTTTTCCACCAGCGCTCAGGTATCGGAACTGTCGGGCCGGGGCGTGGGGTTGGACGCGGTGCGCACGGCTATCCGCCAACTGGGGGGTATGGTGGAACTGGTGTCCGAAGCCGGTCGGGGTACCCAAGTGACCCTGCGCTTGCCCCTGGCGGTCAGCCTTTTGCCCCTGTTGATCGTGCGCGCCCAGGGTCGGCTGTTGGGCTTCCTGGCCGACAGTGTTTTGGACATCCTGCGGGAAGTACCCCAAGGTCAGGATTTTCGCCAACCCTTCACCCTGCCCTGGCGCCAGCAGGACCTGCCGGTTTACCTACCGGAGCATCTGTTGGATTATTCCCAGCCTCTAGACCCCCCTTTAGCCCAGGCTATCCTGGTGCTGGCGGGTCCCCAGGGGCAACCCTTGGGTTTAGTGGTGGATGAACTGAGCGAGGTGCGGCAACGGATGGTGAAACGCATGGAAGAGGTGTTTCCCTTGCCCCCCTATCTGGTGGGTGCGGCGGTGTTGCCCTCGGGCGAATCCATCCCGGTCTTGTTACCCAGTCAACTGCGGCGGGTGGGGGTTCCATCCCTGGGGCGGCGGGAATTACCCTCCCCCAAACCGGCCATTTTGGTGGCGGAGGATTCGGTCTACACCCGGCGGGTGATTGGTCATGTGCTGGCCCAGGCCGGTTACGACATCCTGACCTGTCGGGACGGGCAAGAAGCTTGGGAAACCCTCCTGCACCACACCGACAGGGTGCGATTGGTGTTGACGGACCTGGAGATGCCCCGCCTTAACGGCTGGGAGTTGGTGCAACGCATCCGCCAGCATCCCCAAACTCGGGATTTACCGGTGGTCATGTTGACCTCCCGCACGGGGGACCGGCACCGGCAAAAGGCCGCGCAGTTGGGGGTCAGCGGTTACCTGGGCAAACCCTGCAACCCCCAAGAACTACTGGCGACTATCCGCCGGTGGGTGCCCGCGCCTCGATGAGGGCTTCTGCCTCATGGATCACCCGCCGGAGCTGTTCCAACAGGTCTGGGTCGGCCTGCTGCCACAACCCCCGCTGATGGGCTTCCCACAACCGTTCCGCCAGGCTGCGTAAGGCCCAGGGGTTGGTCTGCGCCAGAAATGCCCGCACCTTGGGGTCCAGGAGATAAGCCTGGGCAATACCCCCATACATGGCATCGGCAACCAGGCCCGTGGTGGCGTCATAGGCAAACAGATAGTCCACTGTGGCTGCCAATTCAAAGGCCCCCTTGTAGCCATGCTCCATCATGGCCCGAATCCACTTGGGGTTGACCACCCGGGTGCGATACACCCGCCACAGTTCCTCCGCCAGGGTGCGAATGCGCAGGGCAAAGGGACGGGCGTGGTCCCCGTGATAGACCACCGGCGTCTGGCCTGTCAGGGTGCGAATGGCCACCGTCAGGCCCCCCTGGAATTGGTAGTAGTCGTCCGAGTCGAGGATGTCATGTTCCCGGTTGTCCTGGTTATGCAGCACCACCTGGGTAGCCTGTAACCGCTGGCGCAGGGCCGCTGCTGCCGGAACTCCCCAACCCTCATCCGTGTAGGCATAGGCGCTCCAGTGGAGAAAGGCCGCGGCCAAGTCCGCAGGGGTTTCCCAGTTACCGGCAGCGAGCAACCCCTGGAGACCGGCGCCGTAACTGCCCGGTTGGGGGCCGAAAACTCGGATTAGGGCCTGATCGGGGGGCAGGTGCTGTTGGTCCTGGGCCACCTGGGCGGCTAAAGGGTTGGCCTCCGGCGATTCCGGGAGCGCCGCCACCGCCCGCACCGCTTGGCTAAACAGGTCCAACAGGTGGGGAAAGCTATCCCGAAAAAAACCCGACACCCGCAAGGTCACATCCACTCGGGGTCGGCCCAGGTAACTCACGGGTAATACTTCAAAATCCACCACCCGCCGGCTCGGTCCCGCCCAGACCGGTCGCACCCCTAGCAGGGCCAGGGCCTCGGCAAAGTCTTCCCCCCCATTGCGAATGGTCGCCGTACCCCAGATGGACAGGGCTAGGGTGCGGGGGTATTCCCCGTGGTCCTGAGTGTAGCGCTCAACCACCGCCTGGGCCGCCTGTTGTCCCACCTGCCACGCCGTTTCCGTCGGGATGGCCCGCAGGTCCACCCCGTAGAAATTGCGACCGGTGGGCAAGACCTCGGGCCGACCGCGACTGGGCGCTCCCGCCGGGCCACTGGGTACATATTCGCCCCCTAGCCCCCGCAACAGGTGGGTAATTTCCTGGGGCGTTTGCCGCAGTCGGGGCAGGAGGGTCGTAGCTATCCAGTCCAATACCCGCGCCGCTTGGGGACCTGGGGGTGGGTCATAGGGCAGCCCCCGCAGCAGTTGTTCCACCCAGACCGCCGCCTGGTTTTCCAGGGCTGCTATTTGTGCTCGCTGTGGCTCAGGTTTGTTCACTCTCCGGTGGGGGCAAGTCCGGGTCTTTTTCCAGCGTTTGGTTCAAGCGGCGGACATATTCCTCAAAGGCCTGTTTGACCAACCATTCTGGCGCGCTGGCGTCCCGCAGTTGTTGCCAAAAAGGGCGGTTCATCAACTGGATGAGATAGTCGCAGCGCCCCTGTAACCCATCCTGTTGGGAGTCAATATGTTTGAGTCCCTGTTCCAACCGGTCCCAGCGCCCCTCCAAATTGTCCCAAATTTCCCGAATCAGCTTAGAGAGTTCCCGGATGCATTGGTGGGCATCTTCCACCTGTTGAATAAGGGTTTCCACCTGGCGAGCTAGCATCTGGTTTTCGTGGGCCAGACGTTCAACCATGTCCAAAATTCGGCCCAAATTTTCCGGTGTCACCGCTAACGGTCGGGGTGCAGAACTCATAGATCAGCCAGGAAAACCCACTATCATTGTAACCCAAACCGCCCCTGACCTCTGGACAGATGGGTCTGGACAGATGGGTTACATTGAAAGGAACCACCCTGTATCCCGTGCATCCATGACAGCAGTGGATCACCATTGGTTGCGCCTGGGAGTGGGCCTTTTGATGCTGGGATGGGCACCGGCCCCGGCCCAGGTCCCCCTCGACAACAATCCCAAGGCCATCCTGGATGAAGCCTGGCAGATTATCAACACCCACTATGTGGACCCCCAGTTCAACCGCGTCAACTGGCAACAGGTGCGCCAGACCCTACTCGGTCGGGAGTACACCTCCCGGTCCCAAGCCTACGCGGCGCTGCGAGCCGAGATTGCCAAATTGGGGGACCCCTACACTCGTTTTCTCGACCCCCAGGAATTTCAAGCCCTGGTCAACCAAACCGCCGGTGAGTTTTCCGGGGTGGGGGTGCGCCTGCGGCTGGAGGACGACCAGGACCCCCCCCGCCTGACGATTGCCGATGTCATCGCCGATTCTCCCGCCGCCCAAGCCGGCATTCGCCCGGGGGATGAGCTGGTCTCCATTGCCGGGCGCAGCACCCGGGGCATGACCCTGGAGGACGCCAGCCGCCTGCTGCGGGGACCCGCCGGTACCGTTTTGCGCCTGGAAATTCGCCGGCCCGGCGATCTGGAAACCCTACCCCTGCAACTCACCCGCGCCTGGATCGAAACGCAAGTGGTGGATTATGCCCTCAAGCGGGAACAGGGACGGGCCATCGGCCTGATTCGGTTGCAGGGATTTAATGCCCACGCCGCCGAACAGATGCGCCAGGCCCTCCAGTCGCTCCAGCAACAGGGCGCCCAGGCCTATATCTTGGATTTGCGGGGCAACCCGGGTGGTTTGCTCAGCGCCAGTATCGAAATCGCCCGCCTGTGGCTGCCCCAGGGACGCATTGTGAGTACGGTGGGGCGGCAGGGGGAACGGGAGGTCTTTGAGGCCAACCGCACTGCCTTGGTGGAGGAACCCCTCGCTATTTTGGTGGACCACCGTTCCGCCAGCGCCAGCGAAATTGTTGCCGGAGCGCTCCAGGACCACAAACGGGCCGTGGTCATCGGCACCCCCACCTTTGGCAAGGGCGTGGTGCAGGCAGTCCACCGGCTCAGCGACGGGTCCGGGTTAACGGTAACAGTCGCCCACTACTACACGCCTTCCGGCCGGGACATCACCCGCAAGGGTATCCATCCCAATCTGGTGGTCGAGATGAGCCGGGCGGAACGGCAATCCTTACCCCAGCGCTCTGCCGATGTGACGACCCGCCGAGACCCGGTTTATGCACGGGCAGTGGAGTGGTTAAGCCAGGTCTTGGCCAACCGCCGTAGCCGGGGGAACCATAGTCGCGCACCCCTCCCCCGCAGTTAAGCCTTGGTAAACTCCAAGCCCATTTGTCGGGCGTAACGGTCCATAAAGCGCATAAACCGCTCCCACTCCTCCGGCGAGCGCATGATATAGCGGGCTTCGATGGCATGGGGTTTACCGTTGCGGAACTTGGCGTTGACCTCCCGTGTCACCAGCTCCCCTTCCTCATCCACCAGGTACATCCCGGTGATCTCGCCGAGACCGGCCTCTGACCGTTCCAGGACTTTGGGCTGCTCAAACCGGAAACGGGCTGTGCCGTTGGTTGCATCCCGGGAACGGGTGAGATAGACCTCGGGAACGGTTTCCTCGTCCACGCCGCGGATAAATTGAATGGATGCCATAGCCACCTACCATTAACCGTTGGTCTAGCTTAGCGCGTTTCGTCTGGGTAAGACCACTAGGTAACGGTCCGGTTCCTGGCCGCGGCTGAGGGTTTCCAGGTCGGGGTACTGCTGAAATAGGGTGTGCACCTGCCGCCGCTCCGCTGCCGAGAGATGGGGAATGGCCACCTCCTTGCCCGTCGCCCGTACCTGTTCCGCGATCCGGGCCACCAGGGCCGCCAGCTCCTTCTCCCGCTTGGCCCGGTAACCTGCCAACTCCAGCGTGAAGGGAAACTGCTCCTCCGGGGGCAAGTGCAGGTTCAGGTTCACGTTGGCCAGGTATTGTAGGGCATCCAGCACGGCCCCCTGGGGTCCCAACAGGATAGGGATGTGCGCCGGGTCCTGGGGTTCAATCACCAACCACTGCCGCTGGGGGTCTATCCGCACCACCGCCTGAATTCGCGCCATGGCAAAAATGGCCTGTAGCCACTGCTGCCCCCGCGTCAACTGATCTGCTGACATCCTTGCCGTTATCCTTATGCACCTTCCTTGTCCATTATGCCCATGGGCCTACCCCTTGGCTTAAGAAACCCTTAAAGATGGGTCATGCCGGAGGTGACTTATGGTCAAATAAAAGCCGTTTTGTGGGACAAACGGCTGCTATTACGTGACACATTTCCCCAAAGATTTATTGAGACCGACCACAAACCCATTAGATTTGTTTATGATGGGGATCAAGAATAAACGTTAATAAACCCGTTTTGAGAGGATTACCCAAAATGCAATCAGGCGTTATTCGTTGTCCCAATTGTGGTCAGTATGCCCAGCGTTTTCTCCACAGGGAATCGGGTTGGCTGGAAACCCAATGTCCCCATTGTGATTACCTAATGGTGCAACATCCCCACAGTGGCCAGGTGATCGAAGCCTATGCCCCCGGCCTGTACCCCTGACCAACGCCCGCAACAGCCAGCCCAGGGAACGCCATTCTCCTGGCACCTGTTGTTCCTGCCACTGGCCGGGTCGGCAAAACAGCAGGGGAATCAACTGCCGTTCCTGCTCCAGGGTGAGATGGGTCCAGGTCAGTTGCAGCTGTTGGTGGGGCTGGGGTTGCACGTGGGCGGTCAAGGTTAATCCGACTTCCGGAAGATGGACGGTCACCAGCCCAGCAGTCAACCCTCCCTGGGTCAGAGTCACCACCGCCCCGAGTTCTGAGACCTGTTTGCTAACTCCCCAAGCGACCGTCGTCCCCTGGCGTAATTGCACCAGTTGTCTGAGGCTGAACCAGGGATAGGGGGAGGGACGGGGGGCATCCACCAGGGCCAGACAGGCCAGGCAGAGCATGAGCAGTTGGTAAAGACTTCCCAGCCAAACCCACTGCCAGCCCTGGACGGTGAAGGACCAGAGCCAGCAGCCCAAGTTGATGGCCAGAAACACCAGCAACGGCCAGATGTAGGGCCAGTTCACCACATAGCGTTCGCTGCACAGGCCCTTGGGGGTGACCCGGAAGCCTTGGTCGAAGGGACGCCACAGGGTACGCCAGACCGTGACACTCAGGGGCCAGCAGGTCACCAGGGTGTACAGGTCGGAAAACACCACGGCCCGGCTCCGGCGGTTAAGCCAGGGCCAGACCAGGAATTGGGCCAGGTAGTAGGGCATGAAGAAATAGACCACCTCCGCTGGAGTTGCCCGCAGGGGCAGGGCTTGGAACAGCACCACCGCCAAGGGCAATACCAGAAAACCCAACCGCGCCCAGCAACCGAACCAGTGCAGCAAACCTTCTAAGTGGGCTAGGCGCTGTTGCCAATTCAAGCCGGGGATGGTCAAGGGGTTGCAGTCCAAAAATAACCCCTGCAAGGTCCCCCGCGCCCAACGCAGCCGTTGGTGGATATGAGCCGCGATGTTTTCCGCCGCCAGCCCGGCGCTGAGTTTTTCCTCCAGATAAATGACTTGGTAGCCCAAGGCCGCCAGCTTGACCCCGGTGAAATAGTCCTCGCACAGGGACCCGGTGACAAAACCGCCGATGGCCTCCAAAGGCGCCCGCCGCACCACAAACGACGTACCCGAGCAGGTTACCCCCTGCACCCCATCCCGCATGGGTTCCACCTGCCGGTAAAAGACCTCCTCCTCGGGCGTCAGCACCCCCGTCAGTCCCAGGTTATAGGCAATGGGGTCGGGGTTGTAGAAGGTCTGGGGAGTCTGCACCAGAGCGACTTGCGGGTCCTGGAAAAAGCCCACCGTGCGGGTCAAGAAATTGCGGGTCGGCACAAAGTCCGCATCAAACACGGCGATCAATTCCCCCTGGGTCAGGGCCAGGGCGTGGTTGAGGTTGCCGGCTTTGGCATGGCGGTTATCGGGCCGGGTGAGGTAGTGACAACCCAAGGCTTGGGCCAAGGCACGGATTTCTGGACGGCGGGTGTCATCCAGCAGATAGATGGTCTTGGGTTCGTAATCCAGGGCCTGGCAACCCAGGATGGTGCGCTTGAGGACAAATGCCGGTTCATTGTAGGTAGGGATAAAAATATCCACCCTAGGCCGGTAACGACCGCTGGTCACCGCTAGGCTGTACACATCCGCTTCCGGCCGCCGGTCCCGCGTCTGGACCATCAGAAGTAACTGAATCCATCCCCCCGCCGACCCCAATACCTCCAGCCCCAGCACCACCACCGAAAACAACCACAGCCCCGGCGTTTCCCACCGCAGCGTCGCCATGACCCGCCAAAGGAGATACCGCCCCACCAGCACCAGAAAAATCGCCAGCACCCAAAAACGGGACCATTTGCCGGGCCGGGGATAACAGCGGGTTATGACTCCACAAACGCCAACCATCCCCAGGGTAATGACCCACAGGGTCAAGGGGTCCTGCACCGGTACGGTTAACCCATCCCCCAGCCACGGCACCAGTGCCAGCAAAAACAACAGCAGCCATCCCCCTTTGCTCCGGCGCACCTTTGGCCGCGAACCTAACCGGACCGGCAGCATAGCCCACCCCCTCCGGTATCCCTGATGGCAATACGGCTAGTCGTTAACAGGGGTTCTTAGCGGGACGGAAAGTCTGGCAAATTTCCCTTCTCCAACTGCCGTAACATCCGCTGGGGCGCGCTCGCCTGGGCTACTTCCACCATCCGATCCAGGGGGGTTTCCGCCACGTACTTGAGGGCCGCCGCCAAATACTCTCGGTGCGGACAGGCATCCCCCAGCACACAGCCGTTGACGCAGGCTTCCGCACAGTTGACCGTCGGTTGCATAGGATTGTTAACAATTCTAAACGTTCTATACTCTAGCGATGGATGGGGACAGCTGGCAAATCGACGGAACCCCACGGGTCTAGGCAAGTCTTGGTAAAGTGCTAATGGATAGTTCAGGGAGCAAAGGCATGGTGGGTGCGATGCTGCGGCGGACGCTGGTGGGTGTAGGTTTGGTTTGGGGATTGTGGGCAGGACCGGGGTGGGCTGCCGAGCGGATCCTGGTCCGTTTTGGGCCGATCAGCACGCTGGTGGAGGTCAAGGATTTACAGACCCTGGCGACTACTGGGCAAGCCTCCGAGCGTCTGGCGGCGTTACTCGGTTTGATGGGGTTGAAACCGGCGGACGCCCAGCGATTTTTGTCCCAAACCGTGCCCCTGTCCCCCGCCAATCTCGACCGGATTATGAACAGTTTCATCGGCAATTTGGTCTTGACCCAGGTGGCGACCTTTGTACAACCGGCCAATGGGGGGGACGGGGTGGCAGCCCTCAAAACCGGTCTTGCCCAGGCGGGGCAAAACAATTCCCTCAGTTTGCTGAGTCTGATCCAGAGCTACCCAGGGGACATAGCCCTAGACGCCCAACGGGGTATGGCCATCTACCGACAAATTCAAGCCGACGCCCAAAACCTGCCCCAGGTGCTGGCGGCCTTGGACGAAATCCTGCCCCTGTTGGCGCCGGGGTTTAAATTCAGTGCAAGTTGTACCCCTCGGTAGAGGATGGAACGCTGGGATGCCCTACTGGCCACAGGGATACTGGCGTTGTTGCCCTTTATTTGGCAAATCAAAGGGTTAGTAGTGGCCTCCCTGGGGGTCCTAGCGCTCCTGGCCCAGGCGCACCATTTATTCTGGACAGCCCAGGCCTTGGGATTGTTGGCCCTGTTGGTCGGAGTTGGCCCGACTTGGCCATGGCGACGCTCCGGCTGGTCTCCCCCGGTCAGTGACATTGACCTCCTGGTACAAACCGTAGCGGAATGTACCCAACGACGATGGGGAGCATTGCTGGTGCTGCTGCCACCTCGGGCCACGATTCCCAGTACCCTGCCGGGTTTGTCCATTCAGGCGCAACTTTCGGTGGAATTGCTCTTGAGTTTGCTCTCCCCCTTGAGTCCCCTCCACGATGGGGCGGTGGTTATCGGCAATGGCCAGGTGGTGGCAGCAGGGGTGATTGTGCCCATTTCCACCCAACCCTTGGCCTTAGGACTGGGCACGCGCCACCGGGCAGCCCTGGGGGTGACCGAGGGGCAACCGGACTGTTGGGCTGTGGTGGTTTCCGAAGAAACGGGGCAAATTGCCTTGGCCTGGCGGGGACAACTGTGGCCGGATTTGACCCTGGAGCAACTGCGCCTCCATCTGGAAAAAGGGAAAAATCGCCTATGATGCTCATACAGTCCCTCTCAGCCGGTGACCAGTATGGTGACCCATTCGCAACCGCAGCCGTCGCTTGTGACCCTACCTGAGGATTTGGACCCCCAACGGCTCCCGCGCCATGTGGCGGTGATTATGGACGGCAATGGCCGTTGGGCGCAAAAACGGCACCTGCCCCGGGTGATGGGTCATCAACAGGGGGTGGCGGCCCTAAAGGAGCTGGTGCGCTGTTGCCGGGATTGGGGGATTCCCCATCTGACCTGCTATGCCTTTTCCACGGAAAATTGGGGGCGGCCGGCCCTGGAAGTGGAATTTCTCTTGACTTTGTTTGAGCGGGTGTTGCGCCAGGAACTGGACGAGCTGATCCGCGAGCAGGTGCGCCTGGAATTTGTCGGTCACCTGGCGGCCCTCCCCCCACGCCTGCAGGCCCAAATCGCCGAAGCGGTGGAATTGACCCGCCACCAGGAACGGGTTCGGCTAACGGTGGCCACCAACTACGGCGGGCGCCAAGAGATCGTCCAGGCCTGTCGTGCCCTGGCCCGGCGGGTGCAGCGGGGAGAGTTAGACCCCGAAGACATTGACGAAAACCAATTTGCTCAACACCTGTACACCGCCTGCGACCCGGATTTGCTGATCCGCACCAGCGGGGAAATGCGGTTGAGCAATTTTTTGCTTTGGCAGGTGGCCTATGCCGAACTCTACGTGACCGACACCCTGTGGCCGGATTTTGACCGCGCCTGTTTTCACCAAGCCCTGCGAGCCTTTCAGCAACGGCAGCGTCGGTTTGGCCGTCTTTAGCGCCCCCAAAAGCGCTTGCTGCCGATGGAATCGGGAAAAGGGGGTCGAAAAGAGGTATAAAAATAGTTAATTCATTAACAGCGCCTTGCCCGAGGGCCACGGTTATGAATGAATTACCTTTTACCCTGGACCAATTGCGCATCCTCAAGGCGATTGCCGCCGAGGGCAGCTTCAAGCGGGCTGCGGACAGTCTCTATGTCTCCCAACCGGCCGTGAGCCTACAGGTACAAAACCTCGAGCGCCAGTTAAACGTACCCTTATTTGACCGGGGTGGTCGGCGGGCGCAGTTGACCGAAGCCGGGCATTTGTTGCTCCACTACGGGGACAAAATTCTGGCCCTGTGTGAAGAGGCCTGTCGCGCTCTCGACGACTTGCAAAACCTCCAGGGGGGAACGCTGACCGTCGGCGCCTCCCAAACCACCGGCACTTACCTGATGCCCCGGTTGATTGGGCTGTTTCGCCAGCGCTATCCTCAGGTGTCGGTGAAATTACAAGTCCATTCCACCCGCCGTACCTGCTGGAGTGTGGCCAACGGGCAATTGGACCTAGCGATTATCGGGGGAGAAGTGCCGCCCGAGTTGCAGGATGCCCTGGATGTGCGGGCCTTTGCGGAAGACGAACTGGTGCTGATCTTGCCCCCCAAGCATCTGTGCAACTACGGTGACGTCATCAGCCGCGATGAACTCTACCAATTGCGCTTTATTACCCTGGAGACCCAATCCACCATCCGCAAAGTCATTGACAAGATTCTGAGCCAGTACAACATTGACACGGGGCGCTTCCGCATCGAAATGGAACTCAACTCCATCGAGGCCATCAAAAATGCGGTGCAGTCGGGCCTAGGAGCAGCCTTTGTCTCCAGTTCGGCTATCACCAAGGAACTGGAACTGGGCACTTTGCGGCGGGTGCGCATCGAAAACATCACCCTGCGGCGGATTCTGTGGTTGGTGTCTAACCCCAACCGCTACCAATCCCGGGCGGCGGAAACCTTCGTGCGGGAGATCCTGCCCCTGTTTCCCAACCTGCTCCCGGATGCATTGAAAATACCCATGGGGGTGCAGCCTTGATGGGGTGATCATCGGCCTGACGGGGGGCATCGCCAGCGGCAAGTCCACGGTCACCCACTACCTCCAGGACCGATATGCTATTCCCGTTTACGATGCCGATGTTTATGCCCGGCAGGCGCTGGCCCCAGGCACCTCCGCTTGGCAAGCCGTTGTGGGGCGCTATGGGGCAGCCGTACTCCAGGCCGATGGGCAGATCAATCGCCGCTGGTTAGGGGAGCGGGTGTTTACCCAACCGGCCGAGCGACGGTGGCTGGAGCAACTCATCCACCCCTGGGTCCGCCGGTGTTACACCCAAATCACCCTCCCCCCTGGGCCGGTGGTCTTCAGCATCCCCCTACTTTTTGAAGCCGCCATGACCGACCTGGTGCAGCAGATATGGGTGGTGTGGTGTACAACCCAGCAGCAGTACCAGCGCTTGATGCACCGCAACGGATTAACCCACGCCCAGGCCCATACCCGTATCCAGGCCCAACTGCCCCTAGCCCTAAAAATGCTCTGGGCCGACCGATTGTTGGATAACTCCGGAACGCTGGGCCATCTCTACCGACAAATTGACCGGTACGTAGCCGAGTTGAGCTGACTACCCCTGGGCCTGGTGGATCTCCTGGGCCAATCGGGTATCAATTTGGTAGATATGGTCCAGCAACCAGTCCCCAAGGGCTGCGTGAATTTTGCGAGCTTGTTCTTCACTGGCTCCACTCTCGGTATATTCCCGATGCCACTGGTTCAGCATCTCCAGGAAACGAGCATGGGCTTTTTGATTCGTCTCCGCTATGGGACACTGGTGGCGAGACGCACAGCTTTCCTCTTGACCGAAATGCCATTCAGCGTAACCCTTGAGAAAAGCGATGAGTTTTTTCACCGCCGCCGCCCCCTGTTGCTGTTCAATGGCATCGGCTAGGTCATTGATGGCTTCAATGAGCTCCCGGTGCTGGTTATCGATCAGCGGCAAACCCACCTTGATCCGTTCATCCCACACGTAGCGGGGTAAAGTTCCTAGAGCCATTGTGTGTCCTCCTCACCCCCGGATTTAAGCAATGGAGATCGTATTGCTGCTGGCCGTGAGAAATTCCTGCAACCGGCTGACGAGATTTTTGACCTCCAGGTTGATGACACCCAGTTTGGCCTGCCGGTCCGCCAGCACCACCAGTACAGCTTCCTCGGTGCAGTTGGTAATAATCGCCGAGCCTTGGTCCCCTTCCACCCACACCCGTTCAATCGCACCCCGGTTCAATTCCCGACCGATCCGTTCACTCAAAGACAGCAGGGCTGCCGCCATGGCCGACACCCGCTCCTCGTCCATCCCCGGCATCAAACAGGAAGCCAGCGCCAGACCATCGGGAGAAACCACCGTCGCCGCCTGAACATTGGCCACCGAACCGACAAATTGCTGCAACGTCGTCGTTAACTTCGCCACATTAATTGGCATAACTTTGCCGCCTCCAAACCCATCGAAATAGTGTACTCTTTTATTATAAAGATCAACGGTAGTCTTTATCCTATTTCTTTAGGATTTATTTATATCAAAAAATGGTCCAAATTTTCATGCCAACACCCCATTTTGACCCCTTTATTCAGGGGGCGTTAGGGTCAGGAATCTGGCTATTATAGGCTGCGATTTGTTTATGCCTTCGGCATCATCAACTGGCGATGATCGGTGTAACAAAGGCGCACCAGTTGCACCAAAGCAGCCACAACTGATGCCTTTTGGGTGGCATTTACCGGCAGCAGTAAGTTTGCATCAACCCCCAAAGCCATCCCCACATAGTCCAGCGGCCAGGCTTCGGGTAAATCCGTATGGGTGACACCGACCAGATAGGGTAGTTTTACTCGCTGCTGTACAAACGTTGCCATACGACGTGCTGCCCGAAATGCCGCCGGTTGATGCCCCTGGACCAAAAGGATGTAGGCGTGGGCGTGGCGCAACAAGATTTCCCACATAAAATCAAACCGCTCCTGTCCGGGGGTGCCGTACACATGAAGACTCATGTTGGGGCCAAATGTGATGCGTCCAAAATCCATAGCCACCGTCGTGGTGGGTTTCAGTAGCCCAGTTTCATCCGTAGCCCGGCGGTCGGTATCCACTGGGGCAATATCACTGACGGTCCGCACAAAGGTACTTTTTCCTGCCCCGACCGGACCGGTCACCACAATGCGCATGATGCCCATAGGAACGGGGTCCTCCTACCAATTACGCTGCAAAAACGTGAGGAGGTGCTGGAAAAAACTCTCCGGCAAGGGCGAAGAGGGCGCTACTGATGGAGTGAGATGGATATGGGGCAACTCCACCACCAGCCCTACCACCAGCAGGCGAAAGGCCAACTTCTGAACCGCCAACACGGGAACCTGCCATTTTTGGGCGATATCTGCCAGGCTCATTTGCCCGTTGCTGTACTCCCAGAGCCGCCATTCTTGGCGATTGAGATGATAACGGGGCTGGCCGCCGGTGCTGAGTAAACCCGAACTGGGTTCTGGCAATTTATCCAGCAAATGCTGCCAATCTTTTAAGGCCCGCAGCCCGGCCAGAACCACCTCCAGCGGTTGGGCCTGTAAACCCGTCAGGGCCAAGGGTGATAGTTGCACCTGGGGCTGAAAGTGGAATGGTGCATCGGGCAGGGCCAACAGCCGACAGATGGGGCGAATCACCTGCTGGCAGAACAACCAACGCTGTTGCGGCGCTTTTAAGAGTCCTTGTTCCACCAACCAGCGGCCAAAGGGCTGGGTAATCCCCTGGCGACTGTACCAATGGCGCAGATGCTCGAGGGTTTCCGGTCGGAACCAACCCTGGAGAGCCATCGCCTGGTGCCAATTCCACGCTGGCAGGGACGCGCCCACGATTTGTCCATGGCAAAAACCGATGTGCCAGTGGGCCACTTGCAGCAGACCGGTGGTTTTTTCTTCCCCTAATAGACGCAATAAATCCGCTAGGGGAAATTCCGCTAATTGCCCCTGAATAGCCATCACTTTACTCCTTTAATACCGCAATAGTTTTGTCGTCGGTATGCGCGCCAGGACGAACCAAAACTACGGCTGGTCACTGTACATTTTCACTCTAAAAATTTCCCCTCTTAAATGCCCACCGTGTTTCCACGGAAGTCCATTAACCCTTCACAATAATTTGCATTTGATCAAGTAACCATGGGAGTTCACAAAGATTTGTATCTTTCCATGGGGGCTAGGAAGGTATCCCTAGGGCAAAATACTCAGCAGAACAAGTAGGAATCATCAGGGCCGTTGGGCGCAGCCCCTGCTTGCCCGTTAGAGGGGAGGGGCTTAGAGAAAAACGTGACTCTCCGGTTGGATATTAATCTCGAGGGGGACGGCTGTCGGTTCAACTTGCAGAGCATACACGATAGCATCCGCAGCTGTTTCGGGCCGGAGCATTTTACTGCGGTCCACCTTCAGGGCAATGCCCTCCCAAAAGGGGGTATCCACACCGCCGAAATAAAACAGGGTGACTTTGATGTTGTAGCGGCGCAGCTCATCCGCCAGGACTTTGGTGGCCCCCACCGCCCCGAACTTGGAAGCACAGTAGGCCGCCGCCAAGGGCATAGTATGTTTCCCCAAAATGCCGATGACATTGCAAATGTGCCCGGCGCGCTGGGTTTTCATCACCTGGGCCGCCGCCTGCATGGCATAGAAATTCCCCTGGAGATTCACCGCCAATTGACCGGCGAAATCCTCGGGGGTGAGCTTGTCCCAGGATTTGAACACGCCGGCGCCGGCGGCATTAATAAGCACATCCACCCGGCCAAAGGTGGCTACCGCCTGGGCCAGCAATTGCTCCACCTGGGCCGGCACCGTAATGTCCGTGGGTACACACAGGGCCCCTGGCACCCCCAACGCCTGTAACCGGTCAGCTTGCCGGGCCGCCAAAACCAACTTGGCCCCCAAGGGCTGCAACCGGGAGACCACTGCGCGGCCAATGCCCCCCGTCGCCCCAATCACTACCACCACCTTGCCCTGGACCATCGTTACATTTCTTAAAACTTCTCCCACTATAGCAGAAGGGTGGGCGTGTCACAATGGGCGGAAAGGGGGGATAGGACGGTGGGGCGCGCAATTCTCACGCTGGGGATCCTGCTAGTGACCTATGGGGGGTTGGCGCTCGGGAAATGGCCGGGGCTGGGGTTAAACCGACCGACGATTGCCCTGGTGGGGGCAGCGGCCTTGGTGGGGGTAGGCGCGATTGACCTGCCCCAGGCCTGGCGGGCGATGGATGCCCGGACGATGGTGTTTTTGCTGGGCATGATGGTGGTCAACGGGGCGCTCAGCCAGGTGGGGGTGTTTACCTGGGTGTGGCAGGTCCTGGTGCGGCACAGTCGCCATCCCTGGGGGTTACTGCTGTGGGTAACGGGGGGAACGGGGGTGCTGTCGGCCTTTTTGCTCAACGACACGCTGGCGTTGGTGGCGACGCCTTTAGTGGTGCAGGTGACCCAGGCGTTGGGGTTGAACCCGGTGCCCTATCTGCTGGCGTTGGCGGCGGCTACCAATATCGGGTCTGTGGCGACGATTAGCGGCAACCCCCAGAACATCCTAGTGGGAGCGTTTTCCGGCATCGGTTACGGGGAATTTGCCCGGGTGATGACGCCGGTGGCGGTGGTGGGGTTGGGGATTGTGGTGGGGTTAATCGGGCTGTTTTACCCGGAGGTGCGTTCTCGCAAGCGGTTTCCTTTACCCCCCTGGACCCCTGCCGCAACCCCAACGCCGGAGTTTTGGGGGCACGTGCTGGTGACGGTGGGGTTATTGGGGGCGTTTGTAGCGGGGGTGCCCTTGGCGGAGGCAGCGCTGGTTACGGCGGCCATCTTCCTGTGTTGGCGGCGGGACCACCCCGAGGGATTGCTGGCCTGGGTAGATTGGGGTTTGTTGGTGTTGTTCGCCGGGCTGTTTATCTTGACCCAGACGACGCGCAACCTGGGCATTTTGCAGCCCTTGGCCCCTCTGGCCACCCAACCCTGGCAATTGATGGGCGTGGTCACCTTGCTGTCCAATCTCATTTCCAACGTCCCCACCGTGTTGTTGATGCATCCTCTGGTGCGGCCCGATGATACGCGGGGTTGGTTGATGCTGGCGGCGGCCTCCACCCTGGCGGGGAATTTGACCCTGTTTGGGGCGGTGGCCAATTTGATTACGGTGGAAGCGGCAAGGCGCGTTGGGTATGGCATTTCCTTTTGGACCCATTTGCGGTTGGGGGTGCCTTTAACCTTGCTTACCCTGGCGGTGGCCTATTGCGCCATTTACTGGCCCTAAAGGCTGCCCATCACGCCCAAAAGCATAATTGTTTACCGGGCGAGTTCCATCCCCCTGCATAACCCTTTACTTCATCAGATGGGACGGCAAAACCACATCCGGCAACAGGGGCCGCAAATCATCCACGGAAACCGCGCCATAGGTCAAGATGGTGGGCTGGGGCACGGTGAAATCCACCAAGGTACTCCGGTGTTGATAGGGACAGGTTCCCCCATTGACAATGGCAGCTACCTGGGACTTAAAGTAACGCTCGACTTGGGCAAAGGTGGTGAATAACGTTTCCCCTACTTGGGCGCTGATGGCCACCAGGAAAAAGGGCATGGCCTGCACCAGTTCTGCAATGAACCCATCGGGACAAGCCAAAAATACCGACGTAAACCCATCGGTGATGGTCGGGTCTACATGGGGCTTGGCCCGCACGATCAGGGTCACCGGATAGGGGAAATGGCACAGCATCTGCCGGGCTGCCGGGGTGAGTTCCGCCACTGTTTCTGCCTGGGCAACACCGCTGGTCAAGAGGGTCAGGGGTTGGGGGGCAGGCAAACGCCTGATTTGTCGCAACTTGCGTACTGCCACCGGTGAGGTCCCCCGCGTCACCAACCCGTAAACCGTCGCCATGGGCAAGGCCACAATCTCGTCCCGTTCCCACAACTCCCGCAGACGACCAAATGCCCGCCGCTCCGCCGGTAAAACTTCACAGGCCATAACCACCCTCCGCTGCCTTTAAAGCTTAGCCTATCTATCAGGCTATCTATCAAATTGATAGATATCAATGGGGAATCCGTAGGCGGGCGACGGCCTGACGTTGGGTGTGTTCTTCCCGCCGGTCGTAACGGATGGTGGTTTGCACCTGGGCGTGACCAGCCAACTTTTGCACGGTGGCGATGTCCACCCCGGCGTCCAGCAGGTTGGAAATAAAGGTGCGTCGCAGGTCGTGGGGGCTAAAAGCACTAACCCCTGCTTGGCAGCCCCGTTTGCGCAGGATGTGTAATACGGCCTGGTCGGTCATGGGGCGGATCACCACCTGGCCCCAGCGATTTACCGGACACAAAAGCGGCCCGGCCACCCGACCCCGCACCGCCAACCAGCGCCCTAACCACACCTCGGCCCCCGGCGCCAGGTACACCCAGCGGTCCCTGTTGCCCTTGCCGGAGCGCACGTGCAGGCGACCCAGGTCCGGTTCGTAGTCCGCCAGGGCCAGGCCGACCACCTCCGAGCGCCGCAACCCCGTGCCCACCAGCAGCGCCAGCAACGCCCCATCCCGATACCCCGCCGGGCTGTTTTCCTGCTGGCAACAGCTCAGCATGGCTTGGATTTCCTCATCCCTGACCAGTCGGCCCCGCAGTAAACTCTGCCCCTTGACGCTGGGCACATCTCCTGTCCGGTGATAGTCCTCCGCCGTGAGTAATCCCAAACGCCAACACTCCCGCAGGACACCTCGCAGGGCCGCCAAATGTTTATTCACCGTCGCCGGGGCGTAGCGTTCCGCCAACCAGGCGCGCAGAGCGGTTGTGTGGGGATAGCGCAGCTGCCACCAGGGAAAGTCCAGCGCCCCCCCCTTCCCCTGGCTCAGCCAGCGGGCCATCATCTCCAGGGCTTCCCGCAAAGTGCGCCGGGAACCCGGACTGACACGGGCCAGATACACCCACACCGGATGGGCCGTGGCCAGGGTTTCAGAAGGGGACGGAATGAGGGTGGACGACACTTATCCCCCTTTGAGGGCTTTGAAAAACTCCTGGCGATAGCGGCCACTAAAGGCAAAAAATACCGGCCACAGCGCCGTCAACCAGAAGCGATTGCTACTGTAAAAAGTCCTGTCGAAACCGGCTAGAAACCGCCAGGCCCCTAGGATATAAACCACCAGCAAAAGCAGGGTCACCAGGTTCATAGACCCTCCTTGCGTACCTCCAGCAGCTCACAATTAAACATTAAAACATTATAGGATGGGGCTTTCTCAAACTCAATTTTGCCGGTCGTCATGCTTATATCGGGGCAACAAAAAGAAGCCGTCAAGACACCTTAGCCGTACTCAACAAATACAAAACCGCCATGCGCACCGCCACTCCATTTTGCACCTGTCGGGGCACCAGACTGATCTGGGGGTCATCCACCAAATCCGACGTGACCTCCACCCCCCGATTAACCGGACCCGGGTGCAGCAGTTTCACCTGGGGATGACACAGGGACAGACGCTCCCGGGTAATGCCGTATTCCCGGTGATACTCCCGTAAAGAGGGCAAAAAGTTTTGTTGCATCCGTTCAGTTTGCAGTCGCAGGGCCATGACCACTTCGGCATCCTTGAGGGCCGGTTCCAGTTGCCAATGCACCTGCACCCCCAGATGGGTCAACTCCTGGGGCACCAGGGTAGGGGGACCCGCCAGATGCACATCAGCCCCTGCCGCCCGCAGGCTGTAGATATTGGAACGGGCCACCCGGGAATGGCGAATATCCCCCACAATCACCACCTTGCGGTGACGCAGCGCCGACAACTGGGGGGATGAGGGCGAAAACACCTGGCACAGGGTGAACAAATCCAAAAGCGCCTGGGTGGGATGCTCGTGTTGCCCGTCACCCGCATTGACCACCCCCACCGGCACCCCTAACCGGTCGCACTCCTGGGCAATTTGCTGGGGCACACCGCTGGCGGCATGGCGGATGACCATCAGGTTGGTGTTCATGGCCAGCAGGGTCTTGGCCGTATCGAAAATCGTTTCCCCTTTGTTCAGGGCGGAAGTACCGGGGGAAAAGTTCAACGTATCAGCCGACAGGCGCTTAGCGGCCAGCTCAAAGCTGTTGCGGGTGCGGGTGGAGGACTCAAAAAACATCAGGGCCACCACTTTACCTTGCAGGGTCGGCACTTTGGGGGTGGGGCGGGTTAACACCTCGGCAAAACTGGCGCTGGTCTGCAGGAGAATCTCATACTCCCAGGGGGCCAGGTCCGCCAGGGACAACAAATGCCGACGTTGCCATTGGGGAGCCGCCATCGGCACAATACTCCGGTAAAACCACTCACCTGCTTGCCATGACCTTACCCCATCTGGTGCTCTACAGCAAACCGGGCTGCCACCTGTGCGAGGGACTGCGGGAGAAATTGACGGCCATGGCCCCAGGGCAGTTTCACCTGGAGGAACGGGACATCACCACCCGCCCCGATTGGTGGCAGCGCTATCAGTATGAAATCCCCGTGCTGACCCTGCTGCACCAGGAGCAAGAAATTCCCCTGCCCCGCTTATCTCCCCGCCTATCGGTCGCCCAATGCCAAGCCCAACTCCAGCAGTGGCTGGCTCAGCTTACGCAGATGGCTTAGCTTCTCCCAAGCGGGGTTCCGTTCCCTGGCGCAACCGCTGAATATTGCTCCGATGACACCAGACGATATAGGCGCTTCCCAACAGTACATAGAGTCGGTAAGGCCAAGGTAACCGCCACAGCAGCGCCAGGACCACCGCCGCCCCACAGGCCGTCAGGGACCCAAGAGAAACAATCCGCGTTATGGCCACCACCAGGACGAAGACCCCCAAAGCCCCCAGGGCCACCGGCCAGGCCAAAAGCAGCAGCAACCCCAGCCCCGTGGCCACCGATTTGCCCCCCTGCCAATTGATCCAGACCGACTTGCTGTGGCCCACCAGCGCCAGTAGGGCATAGGCCAACTCCCACCAAGGGCGTCCGTCACCCGGGTCCACCCCCGGCCAAGTTTGCCACACCCAGCGGGCACAGAGCACTGCCGTCATCCCCTTGAGCAGGTCAACGGTAAACACCACCAGGGCCGGCCCCTTCCCCAAAGTGCGCAATACATTGGTGGCCCCCGTCGAACCCGACCCCACTTGGCGCAGGTCAATCCCCGCCAAGCGCCCTGCGATATACCCCGGCGGCAGCGACCCCCACAGATAGGCCAGCAGCAGCAACAGCCCGTTGATCCCCATCACCGCCGTTTCTCCAACCGCACCAGATACCACTCCATGAACGCCCCCTCCCCCCATTCCAACCGGCAGGCCCGGTCCAGCAAGTATTGCACCCGTTCCTCCACCGTGGCGTACACCGCCAGTTCCGGGGTGACCTCCGGCATTTGCTCCAGCGCCTGGCGCAACCGCTCCCGCAACTCTGCCTCGGTGCAAATGACCTCCGGCGCGGTGGGGGTCAACACCACGTAATGGTCGCCTTCGTAGAGCAAGGGGTTAGCCATGGAACGTTCAACTGGGAGTAGGGGCTAATCGCTTGCGCAATGAGGCCGCCCGCTGTTTGGCTGTGGGGTTATCCGGGGCAATCTGCAACACCTGCTCATACACCTCCAGCGCCTGGGCGGTCAAGTTTTTCTTTTCGTAGGCATGGCCCAGGTTATTCAACGCCGTGACGTAATCCGGTTGGAGCTTCAGGGCTTCCCGGTACTGGCGAATGGCCAAGTCATATTGTTCTTGGCTGAAGTAGGCAAACCCCAGGGCGTTATAGACCTTGGCTAGGCCCACCGGGTCGTTTTCATCCCACCCTTTCAAGGCCTTTTGCAAGTAGTTGACGCTCTGGACGTAGAGTTTTTTGCGCAGGTAAATGCTGCCCAGTTCGTAGTAGTCAGCAGCCGTGGCCTCCCCAGCCGTCACTTGGCGCTGGAGTTCGGTTAGGCGTTGTTCCGTCGCCCGCGTGCGCAGCACCTGCCGGGTCACCAGGACCGCCGATACCCCCAGCAGCGTCAACAGCCCCACCAAGTACGTAATCTGCAGCGCCAGGTCCACCTATGCCGCTCCCGTCGTCGCCTCTTGGGGTACGGTTAGGTCAATCACGTAATCCGGGCTGGTAAAAAAGCCCCGCAGCCTGTCCGCCTGCTCATTGTAAAAGGAATAGGACTGTAAGCCCCAATGACCACTCATGCCGTTGACATCGCCGTTGAATTCGCCAGCGCCTTCATCCACCAACAGCGTCACGCAGTTGTTGCTAAAGGAGTTGCTGTCGTACAGACGTACCCGCACGATGTAGTCCGTGTTGAACACCTGATTACCCACCCGAATCAGGGCCATGGTCCCTCCGCCAGCGCTCCACTTCCCAGCATAAAACAAGAAAAAGCCCAGGAAAACCCCAGGCCCCAACAACGGTGTCAATTAGGACGGGACTGACAGGATGGGGATTACATCAAACCCAACTGCGCCAAAATCCCCTTGCCGGTCAGCAATTCGGTCGCCACGCCAATCACAAACCCCAACATGGCCAACCGACCGTTCCAGGTTTCCGCAAAATTGGTAAAACCGAACTTAGGCGCTTGTTGCTCTTGCATAACCACCTCCAACAGGGCCGACATTAACAAATGTAACCAAGTGTCCGACAATTGGCAACAAAATTTTACATTTTGCCGGGGGGGAAGCGATGGGGACGGTGACGGCGGTCCAGGACTGGGTGGGGTTAAAGGGGGCGTGGTGTTATGCCCAGGCCCAGGCTTGCAGCAGTGGGGCTGCTCGGCGGCGGTTGACGCAGGGGTTGGTGCAGGTGGTGGCCCTGGGGCTGGTGGGGCGCGGGAAATCGAGTCTGTTGAACGCCCTGGTGGGGGAGCCGGTGTTTGCGACAGGGGCGGTGCATGGGGTGACCCGGGGGGCGCAGTCGGTGCGGTGGTCGGTGGGGGGGCTGACGGTGGAGCTGGTGGATACGCCGGGGTTAGATGAGGTGGGGCAGACCACAGCGGATCAGGTGTGGGCCTTGGCCCTGGGGGCGGAACTGGTGTTGTTGGTGCTCAGTGGCGACCCCAACCGGGAGGAATTGGGTATCCTCTCGCGGCTGGTGCGCTCCGGAAAACCGGTGCTGGTGGTGCTCAACAAAATGGACCAGTATCCCCCTGAGGCCCAGGCGCTGTTGTTGGCCCGCTGGCGGGAGGGAAAATTAGCCCGCTGGGTGGACCCCCAGGATGTGATTCCGGTGGCGGCGCAACCGACGGGCTGGCGGCGAACGCCCCAGGGTCAAGTGGTACGGCAACCCTTGACGCCCCAGGTGGAACCCCTCCGGCAGGCATTAGTGCGGCAATTGCCCCCCCTGGCCCCGGCCCTTCTGGCGTTGAATGCCCTACAGACCACAGCCCAATCCCCCCCTTTGGTGACGCCGCCGGCCCAGATTGAGGCATTGCTCTGGCGGGCCAGTGTCCACAAGGCTTTGGCGGTGGCGGTCAACCCCCTGTTTGGGGTAGATCTGTGCCTGGGGGCGGTGGTGGATGGGGCGTTGCTGGTGCGCTTGGCGCGACGGGCGGGGGTGACCCTGAGCACCTGGGAGGCGATGCAGTTGTTGCGGCTGATGGCTGGCAGTGTGGGGGGATTGGGACTGGGGAGCAGTTTGCTCAAAAGTGGCCTGGCGTTGGGGGGCGGGCTGGTTTACCTGACGGTGGCCGCGGGACAGGGTCTGCTGGCGGGCCTGGTGACCTATATGGTGGGTCGGTTGGGGTGGCAGTACCTGGTGCAGGGGAAAACCTGGGGGCCGGGCAGCCCGACGGCGCTCATCCAGCAATGGTTAGGGGAGATAGACCAGGGGGCGGTGCTCAGCCGTTTACGCCGCTATTTGCATTCCCCCCCCACCGATGGGCTACAGTAATGCCAAAGGGGGGCAGGACCATGCAGCGCAAGGCAACGGGAGCGTTTGTGGGCGGGTTGGTGATCGGCGGCCTAACGGGTTTGGTGACGGGGATGGTGTTGGCGCCCCGCTCGGGCCAGGAGACGCGGCGGCTCTTGCGCAAAGCAGCGGCGGCTCTCCCGGAACTCACTGCCGATGTCTCGGGGAACTTGCAACTCCAGGCCCAGCGGTGGACGGCGGCGCTCCAGCAACGGTGGCAGGACCAGTGGGTGCGCTTCCAACTGGCGGTGCAGGCAGGCTGGGAGGCCGGACGACAGGAACAGCGGCGACAACAAAACCGTGGCTGAGGCGATCTTTTTTCTGGGGCTATCTCTTCTGCTGGTGGCCGTGTCCCTGACAGCGGTGCTCATTGCCCTGATTCCGGCTGTGCAGGAGATTGCCCGCGCCGCCCGCAGCATCGAAAAACTGGCAGAGACCCTCAACCGGGATTTGCCCCCTACCCTGGATGCTATTCGCCTGACGGGGATGGAAATCAGCGATTTGACCGACGACGTCAGCCAGGGGGTGCAAAGCGCCAGCCGTCTGGTGGAACAGGTCAACCAGGGGGTGGAAAATACCAAGCAAAGCCTCCGGCGCACCCAGATAACTACGCGCAGCGTGTGGGTGGGGGTAAAGGCTGCTTGGCAAACCTGGCGACGAGCGCCCCAAACCCCTTACCGCTTACCGACGGATCGGCCATCCCTCCCGGAACCGGAATCTCCCCCACCCTCTGCCTGACCGACTCAGTATCCTGGAAATAGGGTTGTTCGTCAGGATTCCCCAGTACGAACCATGGCGTTACCGATTGTGGCGGTGGTGGGCCGTCCCAACGTGGGCAAATCTACCCTGGTGAACCGCATCGCCGGGGTCCGGGACGCCATCGTGTTTGACCAGCCAGGCTTGACCCGGGACCGTCTGTATCGGCCGGCGTTTTGGCGAGACCGGGAATTTTTGGTGGTGGATACGGGCGGCCTGGTTTTTGACGACGACACGGAATTTCTCCCCCAGATTCGCCAGCAGGCCATGACGGCGGTGCAGGAGGCCCAGGCGGTAATCTTTGTGGTGGACGGGCAAACGGGACCCACCGCCGGTGATGCGGAAATTGCCGCATGGTTGCGTCAGCAGCCCCGCCCGGTGATCCTGGCGGTGAACAAGTGTGAATCCGTGACCCAGGGGCTGATCCAGGCGGCCCAGTTTTGGGAGCTGGGGTTAGGGGAACCCTATGCGATTTCCGCTGGGCACGGGATTGGGGTGGGGGATTTGCTGGATGCCTTGATGCCCCACCTGCCCCCGGCCACCGCTGTCGAGACGGGGGAGGCGATTCACGTAGCCATCGTGGGTCGTCCCAACGTGGGCAAATCCAGCCTGCTGAACGCCCTGGTGGGGGAAGAACGGGCCATTGTCAGCCCTATTCCAGGTACCACCCGCGACAGTGTGGACACCTGGGTGGAACGGGAGGGCCAGCGCTATTGCCTGATTGATACGGCGGGCATCCGGCGCAAAAAATATGTGGACTATGGCCCGGAGTTTTTCAGCATCAACCGGGCGTTTAAGGCCATTCGCCGGGCGGATGTGGTGCTGCTGGTGCTGGACATCACCGAAGGGGTTACGGATCAGGACCTCAAGCTGGCCGGACGGGTTATTAAAGAGGGTCGCGCCTGTGTGGTGTTGGCCAACAAATGGGATGCCGTTCCCGACAAAGACAGCTACACCCTACCGCGTATGGAACAGGAACTGCGGCGGCGGATGTATTTTATGGATTGGGCGGATGTGTTGTTCATCAGCGCTAAGACCGGCCAGCGGGTGGAAAAAATCTGGGAGCTAGTGCAAACGGCGGCCCAATCCCACCGGCGGCGGGTGAGCACATCGGTCGTTAACGAGGTGATCCAGGAAGCGGTGGCTTGGCAATCCCCGCCGGCCAATCGCCAGGGACGTCAGGGGCGCATTTATTACGGGACCCAGGTGCAGACCCAGCCCCCCACCATTGCCCTGTTTGTCAACGACCCCAAATTGTTCAAGGAAAACTACCGGCGCTATCTGGACCACCAGTTCCGGCAGCATCTGGGGTTCCGGGGGACGCCGATTCAGTTCCTTTGGCGGGGCAAAACGGAACGCCAGGCGCAGCGCCAGACCAGCGGTACAATGGAGCAGAAGTAGGGCGTAACGATGCAATACCTGGTGGCCCTGTTACCGGACCGTTTACAGGCAGAAGCTGCCTATTCGGCCCTCGAAGCGGCGGGCATTCCCCTGGAGACGGTGGCGCTGGTGGGACGGGGGTACCGGAATGTGCAGGACTACCCCTTCGGCCAGGGGGGCTGGCGACTGCCTCTGCTGACCTATTGGCTGGTGCCCTTTGGGTTTGCCGCGGGCGTGGGGTTCAGTGTGTTGACCGGCCTAGAGACGTTTACCCGCTGGGCAGGGGTGTGGGGTAACCATCTTTTAGGGGGGCTGTTGGGGGCGCTGGCGGGTGGCTTGGGCAGTTTCTTCGTGGGGGGAGGGCTAGGTCAACTCTCCCAGTGGGGCCTGCCCAACTACGTCCAGGCGGTGGCCCAGGGCAAATATCTGGTGGTGGTGCAGGGGGCCAGCCTGATCCCCAAAGCCCGCACCATTCTTTTGCGCTACCAGCCTCAGGCCCTGAACGTCCTGGAAACCCGATGACCTGGCTGCGGCAGTGCCTGTGGGCCTTGAGCGGTGTGCTTTTGCTGGTGCTGGGCACCTTTGTAGGGGTGTATGTCGTCAACCCGCCTTGGCAGTGGCCCACCCAGGGGATTTGGCTGTGGCCGGTGCTGAGTAGTTGGCAGGTGGCGGCGATGCTTTTGACGGCCTGTTTGGGGGGACGGGCGGCGGCGACGGTGGCGGTGGTGGCCTACCTGACCCTGGGGCTGATGGGCTGGCCGGTGTTTACGGCGATGGGGGGCTGGGGCGCTGTCTACCCCCCGGGGTTCGGCTACCTGCTGGGGATGATTCCGGGGGCTTGGGTTTGCGGCGATGTGGCGTTCCGATGGCCCTTAACCCTGGAGAACCTGGCGCTGGCGGGGCTGTTGGGCTTGTTGAGCTTACACCTGGTGGGCTGGGTCGGTTTGGCGCTCCACTACCCCCATTGGCCGGATTGGGTGAGTTGGGTAGCCCATTACAGTGGCACGCCCTTGGTGGGGCAATTGCTGGCCCTGGGCGGGGTGGCGGTGCTGGCCTACGGGGCGCGACGGTTGGGGGTGGCGGTGCGGTGGTGAAAAACCGGACGTTTTGGCTGGTGGCCGGGTTGGGCGTCATGTTGGATCAACTCAGCAAGTGGGGGGTGGTGCAAGCCCTGGGTCTGGGGGAATCGTGGCCCCTGTGGCCGGGGGTACTGCATGTGACCTACGTGCTCAACACCGGCGCGGCGTTTAGTTTGTTTGTCCAGGGAACCCTCTGGCTGCGCTGGCTGTCAGTGGGGGTGAGCCTGGCCTTGGTCCTGTGGGCGGTGACCGGACCGCGTTTATCCCTGGGGGAGCAGTGGGGCTATGGCTTGATCCTGGCGGGGGCGGTGGGGAATGGCATCGACCGGTTTCGCCTGGGGGCGGTGATTGATTTTATTGACGTGCGGGCCATCGGTTTTCCCATTTTTAACTTGGCGGACACCTGGATCAATATGGGTTTGGTTTGCCTGTTTTGGGCCTATCTGCGCCAGCGACGTTAACCCTGTTCCCTAGTTTTTAGGATCTTTTAGGCATGGACCATGGGCAAATCCTAGGGATTCGTGTATAGTAAAGGCGGGGCTCAGCATCGGTATTGGTACTCCTAAGGGCTGTCATTAGTGGAAAGGGTCTTATGTCTCGCTACATGGGTTGGTTTACGTTGGATGTCCAGGCGCGCAACCCCCTCCCCCTGCTGGCCGAAACCCTGCAACGACGCTGTGACCTGAATGTGGTGTACCGTTCGGATGATTACTTGATGGCCCGTGAGACGCCCGGTTCCGTGCCCCCCTCCCGGTTCAACCGCCTGGTTACCGCCGAAATCCTGCTGGAGCAACACCCCCAACCCGGCCAGGTACGGCTACAGGTGGTGGTCAAGAATGAAGAACTCCCCCTGCATCGCCATAACCACTGCCAGCAGGTGTTTGAGAAAATCCGCGCCGCCATTAGCGACCAGCAGGACTGGCAACTACTGGAGTTAGTCGCAAGCTAAAATCCCAACAAAATCCGGGGGAGAACCGGTATATACTGGGGTAAGTGTGGCGGGCGGGGGATGAGCCGTGGAGTTGTCCTGCAAAACGGAGTACGCGCTATTGGCGTTAATGGCCCTGGCGGACAGCTATTGCCGGGATGAGCCGGTGCAAATTAGTCAAATTGCCCAGGACCAAGGCATTCCTGACCGTTACCTGGAGCAATTGCTGGCCGCCTTACGCCGGGGCAATCTGGTGCGCAGTCAGCGGGGGGCCAAAGGGGGCTATTTCCTAGCCCGTTCCCCTTGGCAAATCAATCTACTGGAGGTGTGGACTTGCTTAGAAGGACCGGTGTCTCCAACTCCACCGCCGACGACCCCTGAGCGAGCCGTTATCCAGCATCTCTGGCAGGAGACGCAGCGGGCTACCCAGGCCGTCTGGCAAAAGTACACCCTCAAGGACCTGTGCCAGCAGCGGGACAGCCTGCGCCAGCGGGACTTGATGTATTACATCTAGCCATGGCCATGCGCATTGCCAACAGCATTACCGAACTCATTGGACGCACACCCCTGGTGCGACTCCAACGCATCCCCCAGGCGCACGGGTGTGTAGCCGATATCGTGGTGAAGCTAGAGAGCATGAACCCGGCGGCCTCGGTCAAGGACCGGATTGGCCTGCACATGGTGGTGGCGGCGGAACGGGCGGGATTGATTGCGCCGGGGAAAACGGTGCTGGTGGAACCCACTTCCGGCAACACGGGCATTGCCCTGGCGATGGTGGCGGCGGCCCGGGGCTACGACCTGATCCTGACCATGCCGGAGACCATGAGTTTGGAGCGGCGGGCCATGCTGCGGGCCTATGGGGCGCAATTGGTCTTGACGCCGGGGATCGAAGGGATGGGGGGGGCGATTCGCAAGGCCCGGGAACTGGTGGAGACCATCCCCAACGCCTACATGCTGCAACAGTTCCAAAACCCGGCCAACCCGGAAATCCACGAACTCACCACCGCTGAAGAACTCTGGCAGGACACGGAGGGGGCGATCGATATTCTGGTGGCTGGCGTGGGCACAGGTGGCACCATTACGGGGGTGGCCCGGGCGCTGAAGCCTCGTAAACCCAGTTTCCAGGCGATTGCCGTCGAACCGGCGGCCAGTCCGGTGCTGTCCGGGGGGCAACCGGGACCCCACAAAATTCAGGGCATCGGCGCGGGTTTTATTCCGGCGGTCCTACAAATGGACCTGATCGACGAAGTGATTACAGTCACGGATGAGGAAGCCATTTTCTGGGGGCGGAAACTGGCGCGGGAAGAGGCCTTGCTATCGGGGATTTCCAGTGGGGCTGCTCTGGCTGCCGCCATCCAAGTCGCCCAGCGCCCGGAAAACACCGGCAAGTTGATCGTCATGGTCCAACCCAGTTTTGGCGAGCGGTATCTCAGCACCCCCCTGTTCCAGGACCCGGCGCTATTAGGGGAATAAAAAAAACCGCAGCTCGATAAGCCACGGCCTTGGGGTTAGGAGTACAGCACCGGGGACTAATTCGGGCAAACCGGTCGGTTGTTGGCGTTCAGGACAATCTTGCCCCCTTGACCACTGATGGTAATGGGCACCTTAGTGTCTTCACCCACCACCCGGAACATGTTGGGCCGTTCCGCTAAACAGGCTTGGACCCGGCTCACCCATCCGGCCAGGGCTTGGTTGTACTGGCGTTGGTGGGCCGGTAGGTCATCCAGGTTTTGCACCCCATCGCCGGTGTAATCCCGAAAGGGAGCCGGAGTGAATTTATCGGTCAGAACACTGTTGGTGCCGATAGCAGCGTTTTGGTTGACCCCCAGACGAAAATAGCCGGCGTCATAGTTCAAATTGGCCGGATACATGTAGGGTGCTTCTGGCGGAAAGGAAATGGGGATGCCTCCCCCCGGCATCAGGAAACTGGGGGACACTTCTCCTTCTTCTGTGACTGTTCCCAACTTAGGGGTGGCCTGGGCGATTCCCGCCCCCAAAACCCAAGCGCAAGCCGTAGCCAACGATACAGAAAACCAACTTTTAATTTCCATCGCCTCTCACTCCTCGTTTCGAGAAAACTAGCCAAATTGGACTCTATATCTTAAATACAATAGCGGTTTGACCGGGAATACACAACTGCATTTTGCGATTGAATAGAAAGGGGAGTGTTTGGTACGGCATGGCGGCGGTCACGTGGCAGGCCCAGGCCATCCGGCAGTGGAACGGCTGGCGCTGGGTGGCACACCTGGGGGGGGTGGCGGCAATCCTGCTGCTGGCAGCTCACCTCACCTGGGGGGAGGCCCGGTTCTGGCAGCATTGGCCCTATTTCCGCCTGGCGCTGTTGGTGGCGGCGATCTACGGCCTGGCGCTGGGGTTGGCGGTCCAGGTGAGTGACTTTCCCCGGGTGCAGCGGTCGCGGGTGGTGCTGGTAAGTGTGAGTGTGTGTTTCTTGGGGCTGTTGGGGCTGGTGGGAGTGACCCGCTGGTACTACTCCCGTACCTTTGTGGGGTTGAGCTATGTCTTGACGTTGGGGTGGCAGTGGCTGCTGGCGGGCTGGCGACGCCCATTGCGTTTGGGCCTGGTACCCGGAGAATTGACCCTGGCGTTGAGTCAGTTATCGGGGGTGCAGTGGCGCTGGCTGACTGCCCAGATGCCGGCTGTGTTGGGCTTGGATGGGGTGGTGGTGGATTTACACGCCCCTTTATCCCCAGAGTGGCTGCGGTTTTTGGCCGACTGCCGGTTACAGGGGATACCGGTGCACCATGCGGCGGCGGTCTGGGAGGGGTTGACCGGGCGGGTGTCCCTAGCCCACTGGAGCGAGGAGTTGTTGCCCACTCCCCCCAACCAGAGTTATCTGCTGCTCAAGCGCTGGGGGGAAGTGGCTCTGATTTTTTTACTCTCGCCGGTGCTGGTGCCCTTGGCGGCCTTGGTGGCCCTAGCGGTGTGGTGGGACTCCCCGGGGCCGGTGCTGTTTTGGCAGGAGCGCATGGGGCAGGGAGGACGCCCGTTTCGCATGGTCAAGTTTCGCAGCATGCAGGTGGCAACCCCCAGCACGGCTTTTGCCCGTCCGGGAGACCGGCGCCTGACGCGGGTGGGGAAATGGATTCGCCGCTTCCGCCTGGATGAGCTGCCCCAGCTTTGGCACGTGCTTACCGGGGAAATGAGCCTGATCGGTCCCCGCCCGGAACAGGTCCCCTTCGCCCGGGAATTTGCCCGCCGCATTCCTTACTACATGTGCCGTCATCTGGTCAAGCCAGGCATTACCGGCTGGGCGCAGGTCAACCAGGGTTATGCCGCTGGGGTGGAAGAAACCCGCCTGAAGTTGGAATACGACCTGTACTACGTGAAATATCTCTCCCTGTGGTTGGACGGGCTGATTTTGGCGAAGACCATCAGGACGGTCCTGACCGGGTTTGGCGCCCGCTGAAGGGGGTACAGCTGCCCCCTAGACCCTGCACAATGGTACAGGTGTTGCTGATCAACATGCCCTGCACCGTCGCGGCGGGACTGTCCGGCGGCCCCAAACCATCCGTGTACAGGGGGGTGGGGGCAATTTTCACCCCTGCCTCCTGAGCAACGGTGTTGATGAGTTTGGGGTTGAGACTGACTTCGGCAAAGATGGTGGGGACTTGCGCCTGTTTGATTTCCCGCGTCAATTGCGCCAACCGGGCGGGGCTGGGTTGCTCTTGGGTGCTGATGCCCTGGAGCGCGCCCAACAGTTCCAATCCATAGCTTTGGGCGAAATAAGCCAAGGCCTCGTGGGTAGTAACTAACTTGCGTTGGCGGGGGGGAATGGTTTGCACCTGCTGGCGTATCCACCGGTCGAGTTCCTGGAATTCGTTCACCAGGTTACGGGTGTGGGTTTGGAACGTTTCCGTCTGAGCAGGATAGATTTGCGCCAGTTTTTCCCCGATGACTTTGGCCATGCGGGCGACGTTCTCACCGGTCTGAAAAACATGGGGGTCCGGGACCTTTTGTTCCTTCTCTCCATGGTGATGGTGGTGATGGTCGTGCCCATGATGGTGGTGGTCATGGGAACCCAGCAAGGGTTGGGGAACGGCCAATTCTCCTACCGGAACGCGGGTGACGCTGGCTGGCAGCGCGGCAATTAATCGCTCTAGGGCCGGTTCCAGGTTATAGCCGTTGTAGAGGACGACCTGGGCGGTTTCCAGGGCCTGCCGGTCGGCCGGTGTGGGTTGGTAAGTATGGGCATCCACGCCGGGGGGAACCAGACAGGTCAGACGCACCCGCGTTTCAGCAATCTGGCGGGTTAAGTCGCAAATTACCGACGAAGTGGCCACGACCTGGGGAGCATCGGCAGGGGGCGTCGGGGATTCTTGAGCTTGCGGTTGCACAGCCCCACACCCGGCCACCAACAGCGCTAAACCAGTCAACCACCGCCGCAGCCCCATACAGACCCTCCCGGAACGCTCCATAGTATAGAATGATAATCGTTTTTACCAATACTGAGAATCATTCTCGTGGAGGTGCGGGGGTGTTGGTGGTGGAGGGGTTGGCAGCGGGGTATGGAGGGCGGTGGGTGTTGCCGGAGGTGAGTTTTACGGTGGCGCCCCGGGAGATGGTGGGGTTAGTGGGGCCAAATGGGGCGGGCAAAAGCACCCTGCTCAAGGCCTTATTGGGGTTAATTCCCCAGCGGCGGGGGCAAGTGTGGCTGGACGGACGACCCTTGTGGCGGCAGCGGCGGCGGGTGGCCTATGTACCCCAGCGTTCCCAGATTGACTGGGACTATCCCATCACAGTAGAGCAGGTGGTGCGCCTGGGTTGTCAGGGGCCAGCCCAAGGCTCTGTCCAGCAAGCGTTACAGCAACTGGGCCTGGAACCGTTACGGCGGCGGCGCATTGGGGATTTATCGGGGGGGCAGCAGCAGCGGGTGTTTCTGGCGCGGGCGTTGGCCCAGGGGGCGGATGTGTTTTTGCTCGACGAACCCCTGACCGGTATAGATGCCCAGGCGGAGCAGGTCATGACCAACGTACTGCACCAACTGCGGCAACAGGGGGCGATGATTGTGGTGAGCACCCATCACTGGGGGAAATTCCTCCAACAGATGAACCGGGTGCTTTTGCTCAACGGGCGGTTGATTGCTATGGGGCCGCCCCAGGAGGTGATGACGCCCGACCACCTACAGGTCGCCTATGCCACCAGTTCTACCATGGACCTGCCCCGCTGTTCATCATGGTTTTGTTAGGGACTTGACCGGTGTAGGTAAAAGGTTTTGATGTCAACTCCATGGCAGATTTGCTTGACGAGTTGCAGCAGCAACGGGAGGCCATCCTAAGAATGGCTAGGCGGTACGGTGCAGAGGACGTCCGTGTATTTGGCTCAGTTGCTGCCCGAACGGCAAGGGAGGATAGTGACATTGACCTATTAGTGAAGTTTGCGCCAGAATGCAGATTGATTGACCAGGTTCTACTGAAGCAGGAGCTACAACAACTGCTTGGATGCCGGGTGGATGTTGTCTCCAAAAACAGTATTTACTGGCTCCTGTGACGCCGGATATTAAGGGAAGCTATCCCTCTATGACTAAAGACCCGCGCGTGTACTTGGCTCACATGTTGGAATGTATTTTCAAAATTGAACGATATACCTACATCAAGCGGCCAATGAACCCCTGGCGATATTTTTGATAATGGAAAATTCCGTTTCGGACCCCTTTAATTCACCACGTTGTTCACCAGTTCCCGGAGGTCAGCCCTAACCCAATTAAATAGTGCGTCGGTGCGGCTTTGGAAGCTGTGGCCCCAAAAGCTGGAATAGAAGATGGGATAGGGCAAAGGGCTTTCTCGCCGGATTCTTTGACCTGGCGCTCGCGGGAGTTGGCGTAAGCAGAATTTTGGGGGCAGCGTCGGCCTAGGCATGGCTCACCTTTTCAGTTGTCGGGGCAGCACGGGACATGCGCAACAAGGCTCGGGCGTTCCGCCGCCACATGGCCGGTTTGATCCGCCGCAGGGCTGACCCCCGCAAGGTGCGGTCCCAGGTGTTGTCGTCCATTTCAGCCCACGCCTGTAGGGATAGACGGGGTAACCGGGGCCGAAATTCGTCTATATCGGTGGGCTGGGCAAAGCGCTGGTTCCAGGGGCAAACCTCTTGGCAAATGTCACAACCGGCTAACCAGCCTTCTAACCGAGCAGCGATGTCCGCGGGTAATTCCGGTTGCCGGTTTTCAATGGTGTGGTAGGCAATGCAGCGCCGGCTATCCACGACGAAGGGACGGACGATGGCCCCGGTGGGACAAGCGGTGATGCAGCGGGTACAGGTGCCGCAATGTTCGGTGTGGGGACCGTCGGGTTCCAGGGCTATGGTGGTTAAGATTTCCCCCAGCACTACCCAGGAGCCGTACTGCCGGGTGATCAGGTTGGCGTTTTTCCCCACCCAGCCCAAGCCCGCCCATTCCGCCCAGAGTTTATCTTCCACTGGCCCGGTGTCTACATAAACCCGGGTTTGGCAATCGGGGGCCTGTTGCCGGAGCCATCGCGCTAAAGCTTGCAGTCGCCGCCCCACCACCCGGTGATAGTCCCGCCCCCAGGCATAGCGTGCAATTTTGCCCACTGGGGGTTGCTCGCCGGGCCAGTAGTAGTTCATGGCTACAGCGATCACGGAGCGCACTCCCGGCAAGACCTGTTCAATCCGCTGCCGCCGCCTATCCGTCAGCCAGTGCATGTCGGCGTGGTAACCTGCGGCTAGCCATTCCTGGAGATGGGAGCGGGGGGCTGGTTCCACCGCAGCAATCCCCACCCGGTGAAACCCTAACCGGTGCGCCTGGGCCTTGACCTGCTGGGCGTCAATCATGCTCCCATTCTACGGAACTCTCCGGCGATAGGAAGAGTCTGGAAGCAAGGTGTCGGAGAGACTAAATATGCTGAAGTGGATGGGGTTGACTGCTTTGTTGGTGGGGTTGGGGCAACCGGTGGCCTGGGCGGACATCAAAGAGCAGATTTTGCAGGTGACCGGCCAGGGAATGGTGACGTTGCCGACGCAACTGGCGGAGGTGGAAGTCGGGGTGGAAATCCAGGGCAAAAGCGCTAACCAGGTGCAGACGGAGATTGCCCAGCGACTCAACCGCTTGCTGCAAACCCTACAACGCCGGCAGGCCGAAAAAATTAGCACGACGGAGGTACGCCTGAGTCCGGTTTATGGGGAAAAACAGGAGCTGGTAGGGTTTGTAGGGCGCAGTGGGTTGCAGTTTCGCCTGCCGATTCCCCAAACCGGCGCTGTTTTAGACGAACTGGTGGCCCAGGGTGCCAACCAAATCAGTCGGCTGCAATTTATCGCCAGTGACGCGGCGCTGGAGCAGGGACGCACCCAGGCTTTGCAACTGGCGGTCCAAGATGCCCAAAAACAGGCGCAAACGGTGCTGACGGCCTTGCAACTGACCCCCAAAGAAGTCATCAACATCCAGATACTCAGCACCAGCCTGCCTGTGCCCCAACCGGTGGTGTTCGCCGAAAAGCGCTTGGCCACCCCTATCGTCGGCGGCGAACAGATAGTCCAGGCTCAGGTGCGGCTAGACATCCGTTACTGAGCTAAGCTCATGAGTAGTAAGCGGAGAAAACGCCCCCAATGACACCGGCTGTCACCATTCCTACCCCTGCTGAATTTGCCCAGGCGGCCCGCTGGGTGGGGGGACTGACGCTGCTGCTGGCAGGACTCACGGGGGTGGCCTTTGTCGCCCGCTGGGGGATTCGCTTCCGGTTGGTGGGGATCACGGCCTTTCTGGTGGTGGTGACGGGGGGGCTGTTTGCCCTAGGGTTAACGCCGGTGACCCGCACCCTGTTACCTGATGCCGTGCGCTATACGACGGTCTATGACAATGGAGCGACCCAGGTGGTGATTGCTGTGCCCCGGGACATTACCCCCACCCAACTGCGCGCCACCCTGCAGCAGGCGGCTAACGATTTGTTTGCCTACGGGCGGCTGGTCAAGGGGGAACCGGTGCTGACCATTCGGGCGCGGACCTTGCTCCATCCTGAACCGGGGGTGACGGAGCCGGTGTACCTGGGCTATGTGCGACGGTCATTGCGCCAGCGAGAGGACCCGGCCATGGTGATAGAATTGAATACTCAGGCCTTGGCGCGCGTGGCAACGGCTCAGGCTGGTTCGTGACGGCTGCGGCGATGGCGAACGAATTACTGGTGGCTCCTGGGCGGGTGCTCCGGGGGCGGCAACTGCTGAGTCACTACGGTCAGGAGTTGCTTTCCCTGGGGCGACGGTGGCTGCTGGTGGGGGGACCGACGGCCCTGTCGCTGGTGCAACCCCAACTCCAGGCGGTAGGAATTACCCCGGTCCAGGTGGCCGTAATCAAGGAATGTACCGAGGTGGCCCGGCAATCCCTGGGAGAAGCTATCCGCGCTGAGCGTATTGAAGGGGTCCTGGCCTGTGGTGGGGGTAAGGCGCTGGATGGAGGGAAACTGGTGGCCCACGACCAGGGGATACCGGTGGTGACCATCCCCACGTCGGCGGCAACCTGCGCGGCTTGGACGGCCCTGAGCAATGTTTATTCCGAAGGGGGAGCTTTTCTGTACGATGTGCCCCTGCGCCAGTGTCCTATCTGGTTGCTGCTGGACTATGACCTGGTGCAAAGGGCGCCCCGGCGAACCCTGGTGGCGGGGATTGGGGATGCCCTGGCCAAGTGGTACGAAGCGTCGGTAAGCGCCAGACAGGTGCCGGATACGCCGGTGCTGATGGCGGTGCAACAGGCCCGGGTTTTGCGGGATGTGCTTGTGCAAAAGGCGGTGGCGGCCTTGGACCAACCGGGCAGCGCGGTCTGGGAACAGGTGGTGGATGCGACGGTGCTGATGGCGGGTTTGGTGGGGGGGTTGGGGGGCGCACCCTGCCGAACGGTGGCGGCCCATGCGGTGCACAATGGCTTAACCCACTGGCCGGTGACCCACTGCTGGTTGCATGGGGAAAAGGTGGCTTTTGGCATTTTGGTGCAGTTGCGGCTGGAGGAAATGCAGGGACAGCGCTTAGCGGCTATTGCTCGGACCCAGTTGTTGACCCTGTATCGGCAAATCGGCTTGCCCTGCTCGTTGGCGGATTTGGGTTTGGGGGACTGGACGCCCCAGGAGTTGCAGGCTCTGGCGGAACGGATTTGTCATCCCCGGAGTGATATTCACCGTTTGCCTTTTGCCGTGACCCCGGCTCAGGTGGTAGAAGCTATGCGTACCACGACCCAGGCCTGGCCCCCCCAAACCGCCAGCTATGGCATCTCCTAAACCGCTTTTGGAGGGTATCTGGGCGTTTCCTCCCAACCGCTATACCCTGGGTGGCACCAGTTATTTTCTGGAGGGGACGGTCCTGCAGTTGCAGGGCAATGTGTTGATTGACTGTCCGGAGCTGGGGTTTCAGGACTGGTGTCAGGCCCAAGGGGGGGTGCAATACCTGTTACTCACCCAGCGGGATGGGGCGGACCGGGTGGACCGCTGGCAACAGGTTTTTCAATGCCCCGTTTATACCCAGCAGCAGGAGGCCTATCTGTATCCCGGTGTGTGGGTCAAACCTTTTGACCGCACCTGTGAGGTCACGTCTGGGCTAACGCTGATTTGGACGCCCGGCTACAGCCCCGGCAGCAGTTGTGTGTACCTGGAGCGGTTGGGGGGGGTGTTGTTTACGGGGCGGCATCTGTTGCCGAATGTCCAGGGGAAGTTGGCTCTCTACCGCACCCGCAAGACGTTTCACTGGCCCCGCCAACAGCGCAGTTTGCAAACCCTGAGAGAATGGCTGGGTGACCGACCGGTGCATTACATCTGTCCGGGGGCGCATGGGGGTTTCCTGCGGGGCCAGGGCTATATCACCGTAAGTCCAGACCGGGATTGGTATGATCTGGTACAGGGGCGTCCGCTGACTGACGTTCCACGGGTGGGGTAGTGGCTCGGCGTTTTTTGTTTGTTGGTTCGACTCAAGCCTACAGTGGCAAGTCCACCGCTATTTTGGGGATTGGGCGGCAGTTGCAGGCGAAGCATTGGCGCATCGGTTATGGCAAGCCGGTCGGCCACAGCCAAGTAACCACGGAGCCGGTGGCGTTGGATATGGATGGGCAATTGGCGGCTCAGGTGCTCCAGTTACCGCCTGACTGTCTGGCCCCAACGTTGGTGTTTTTACAGGATTGGCTCAAGCAACCGGAACGTCTGCTCCAGGCACCATCCTTAACGGCGGCTTTAAGTGCTTACCGGAATCTGACGGCCTTGGATGCCCTGTTGTTGGAGGCGCCGGCCAATTTCCATGAGGGTTACTGTTTTGGGTTGGAGCTGGCCCGCATGATGCAGACGCTCAACGGGGCGGTTTTGTTGGTGGTGCGGGTGGAATCCCTGCTGGTGGTGGATGAGTTGCTCATGGCCCAGGCTCAGCTCGGCTCCCGCCTGCTGGGGGTGATTTTGAACGCGGTACCGGCCAACCAACCGGCGGTGCCAGAAATCCTGGTGCCCATGCTGGAGCAGCGGGGGATTCCGGTGCTGGGGGTCCTGCCCCGGAGCCGTTTGTTGCGCAGTGTGCGGGTGGGGGAATTGGCCCAACAACTGCAAGCGCAGGTGCTCTGTTGCCCGGACCGGTTGGATTTGCTGGTGGAACACCTGTCCATTGGGGCCATGAGTGTCAATGCTGCCTTGGATTACTTTCGCCAGGGGGTCAATATGGTGGTCATCACCGGCAGTGGGCGCACGGATATTCAAATGGCAGCCCTGGAGGCGTCCACCCAATGTTTGGTTTTGACGGGTCCCAATGACCCCGACCCCATGGTAGTGGCCCGCGCCGAAGAAATGGAGGTGCCCATTCTGCGGGTGGATATGGATACCTTGACGGCGGTGGAAATTATTGAGCGGGCCTTTGAGCGGGTGCGTTTGCAGGAGCCGGTGAAAATTCAGTACGTGCAGCAGATGATCGCCCAGCATTTGCACCTGGACCGTTTGTTGCACCTGTGGGATGCGGTATGCCCAGGGTGAGGGTGGGTTCTGCTGGGACGGCCCAGCAGCCAGCGTGGGGTTGGCGCCATTTCCAGGTGAAATTTGTGTTTGTGGCAATGGTGGCCGTCTGTGACCCCCAGGTGTGGTTTTGGCTCAATGCCCAGCAACTGCGCAACCGGTGTTTATGGCAGCCCGGCTGGCAATCCCTACAAAAAATGCCCCCTTGAATGAGGGCGTCTTGGTGGCCAGCGAACGTTTCACGAAATTCACGCCGCTTTGTAGTAATCAGGTTCGTTGCCGGGCTTCCATTTGATGTTGCACCCCAGGCTGGCCTTTTGGTCAGGAGAGACCGGTTGACCGCTTAAGACCGCATCAATAGCAGCCCGTAGGTCCTTTCCCGTCACCGGTAGGTCATTGCCCGGGCGGCTGTCGTCAAATTGGCCGCGATAGACCAGCTTCCGCTCCCGGTCGAATAGGTAGAAATCGGGGGTGCAGGCGGCACGATAGGCCTTGGCCACCTCCTGGGTCTCGTCATAGCACAAGGGGAAGGTAAACCCCAATTCCTGGGCCATTTCTTTCAAAGATTCGGGCCGGTCGTCGGGATACTTTTCCGCATCGTTGGAACTGATGGCCACAATGCCAATGTCTTTGTCTTTGTAGTCCTGCCCCAGTTTCGCCAGCTCATGTTGGATATGTTTGACGTAGGGGCAGTGACGGCAGATAAACATCACCAGTAGGGCGCTTTTGTCGGCAAAGCTGCTCAGACTAATGGTCTGACCTGTCACCACATCCGGCAGGGCAAAATCCGGCGCTGGTGTGCCTAATTCCAACATCGTCGAGGGTGTGCGTGCCATGCTCCCACCTCCTAAACCGGTTGCTTCGCTTTCATTATGCCGGTTGGCCGCAGCAAGGGAAACCCCAATTGTTCCCGCTGCTGGATGTACAGTTGGGCCACCTGGCGAGCTAACTGGCGAATGCGGGCGATGTAACGGGTGCGCTCGGTCACGGCAATCACCCCCCGCGCCTCCAGCAGGTTGAAGGTGTGGGAGCATTTGAGCACGTAATCCAAAGTGGGGGCCACCAACTGCTGGGCTAACAGGTGCTGGGCCTCTTTTTCATACAGCGTGAAAAGTTGGAAGAGAATTGGGGGGTCGGCAGCCTGAAAATTGTAGGTACATTGCTCCACTTCGCTGTGCCGGTAAAGGTCTCCGTAGGTCACCTGGGCGTTCCAGCGGATGTCCCAAATGGTGTCCACATTTTGCAAATACATGGCCAGGCGCTCCAGCCCATAGGTGATTTCCACGGACACGGGTTGACAGTCAATGCTGCCGCACTGCTGGAAGTAGGTAAATTGGGTGATTTCCATGCCGTCGAGCCAGACCTCCCAGCCTACGCCCCAGGCGCCCAACGTCGGTGACTCCCAGTTGTCCTCCACAAACCGAATGTCGTGTTCCGCCGGAGCAATCCCCAGCCGTTGCAACGACGCCAGGTAAATGTCTTGGATGTCCGGGGGGGAGGGTTTGATCAGCACCTGGTATTGGAAGTAGTGCTGCAGGCGGTTGGGGTTTTCCCCGTAGCGCCCATCCCCCGGTCGTCGGCAGGGTTCGGCATAGGCCACGGCCCAGGGTTCCGGCCCCAAGGCCCGCAAAAACGTGTGGGGACTCATGGTGGCAGCGCCTTTTTCCAGGTCGTAGGGTTGGCCGATTACACACCCCTGCGCCCCCCAAAAGTCATGTAGGGCAGCAATCAGGTCTTGGAAATACACAGGCAGTCCCTTGCGCGTCTTGTGTCTATACTGAAGGGTTGTGGGTTTTCCTGGCAAGATGCCCCGCCCCAAATTAGTAGTTCTGGACGACGACCCCACCGGCTCCCAAACGGTGCACAGTTGTTTGTTGCTGCTGCGTTGGGACCCCGCAACCCTACAAACCGCCTGGGCCGATGCGTCTCCGTTGTTTTTCATCTTGGGTAATACCCGTGCCTGTACCCCCGACAAGGCCGCCCAAATCACCCGGGAAATTTGTTGCCACCTGCGCCAAGTGGTAGGGGAGCGTCTCCTGGACCAGGCCATGATCATCAGCCGCTCGGATTCCACCCTGCGGGGCCACTATCCCCTGGAGGTGGAGGTCTTGAACGAGGAGCTGGGGCCGTTTGACGGACACCTGCTGATTCCCGCTTTTATTGAAGGGGGTCGGATCACCCGCAATAGCACCCACTACCTGCTCGTCAACGGCCAGCCGGTGCCAGTCGACCAGACTGAATTTGCCCGGGATACCGTCTTTGGCTACCCCTCGGCCTACCTGCCGGCCTACGTGGAGTACAAAACGGGGGGGCGTATCCGCCAAGAGCAGGTGCTACGCCTGACGCTCGAACACATCCGGTCGGGGCGCACAGAGGACCTGCTGCTGGGGTTGCAGAACAATGCTTGTGCCGTGGTGGATGCCGAGACGGAGGAGGATTTGCAGCGGGTGGCCCAGGCCCTGTACCGGCTGCAGCAGCAAGGGAAACGTTTACTGTTGCGTTCGGCAGCAGGGATTGTCCGTGCCCTGGCCCAATTGCCCCCCCAACCGGTCGCGCCGGCAGCCATGTCAACCTACGTGCAAGGACAACGGCCGGGTGTGGTGGTGGTGGGTTCCCATGTGCAGTTATCCACCCAGCAGGTTGAGCATCTGTTGCGCCAGCCAGGGGTGCAGGGCATCGAACTGGCCATTACGGGTTTGTTACAGGGACAGACGCCGGCGGAGGTGGTGGCCCAGGTATTGCCCCAGATTACGCAAGCCTTACACCAGGGGTTGACCCCCGTCATCTACACCCCGCGCCAGGAGTTAACCTTTCCCGACCAGGAGACCCGCTTACACTTTGGCGCCCAGGTAGCCCAGACCACGGCCCTGCTGGTGCAACAACTCCCCCCCGACATCGGTTTTTTGGTGAGCAAGGGGGGCATTACCTCCAATACCATCCTCAGCGATGGGTTGCAGTTGACAGCGGTGCGCCTGCTGGGGCAAATTGCGCCGGGGATCAATGTCATTCGCACGCCCGCCGACCATCCCCGTTTTCCCCAGCTGCCGGTGGTCATTGTCCCCGGTAACGTAGGCGGCCCCGAGGTGCTGACGACCATCGTGCAGCGGTTAGACCCCCGGCAGGCCTAGGTTGCCCGTGAGTTCGTCCATCTTGCGCTTCATGGTGGTAGTGGATTCGTCGTAGGCAGCCCGCAATGCCGCATACACCAACTGGGACAGTTCTTCGGCGCTTTTTTGCAGCGCATCGGGGGCAATTTCTACGCGGCGGGGTTCTTGGTTGCCGCTAAGCACCACCTTCACCAGGCCCTCGGCCGCTTCCCCCACAATTTCCATGGCATCCAGTTCCTGCTGCATCTGGATGGCCCCCTCTTGCACCTGCTGCGCTTTTTTGAGGGCCTCGGCAAACTCCTTCATCTTGCCCAGCCCAAAGCCAAAGCCTTTGCCCTGCGTCATACCGTCTCTCCCAGTGTCTTTCCCTGTCCCAGCCTACCACGATGCTACGATAAATAGTACTGAGCCAATGATGTTCACCCATGCTGAAACTGCTGCTTGGCGACCCCAATCAACGGCGCTTGAACCAATACAAGCCCCTGGTGACGGAAATCAACCTGCTGGAGCCGGAGATGGAAAAACTCTCCGACGAGCAACTGCGGGGGAAAACGGCGGAATTTCGCCAGCGCCTGGAACGGGGAGAGTCCCTGGATGACCTGTTGCCGGAGGCCTTTGCCGTGGTACGGGAGGCGGGCAAACGGGTACTGGGGATGCGCCATTTTGATGTGCAGCTTTTGGGGGGCATCGTGCTCCACGAGGGACAAATCGCCGAGATGAAAACCGGTGAAGGGAAAACCCTAGTGGCGACCCTGCCGGCCTATCTCAACGCCTTGACGGGTAAAGGGGTGCACATTGTTACGGTCAATGACTACCTGGCCCGGCGGGACGCGGAATGGATGGGTCAATTGCACCGGTTTTTGGGCTTGAGCGTGGGGTTGATCCAGCAGGGGATGGATGCCACGGAGCGCCGTAAAAATTATGCCTGCGACATCACCTACGCCACCAACAGCGAAATTGGGTTTGACTATCTGCGGGACAACATGGCCACCAGCTTGGAAGAGGTGGTGCAGCGGCCGTTTTACTACTGCATCATTGACGAGGTGGACTCGATTTTGATTGACGAGGCCCGCACACCCTTGATCATTTCCGGGCAGGTGGCCGACCCGGAAGAACGGGAGAAAAAATACATCAAGGCGGCCTGGGTGGCGGCGCAACTCAAACGGGATGAACACTACGAGGTGGACGAAAAAAATCGGAATATCCTGCTGACGGATGAGGGATTTTTGGAGGCGGAAAGATTGCTGGGGGTTAACGACCTGTACGACCCGGAAAACCCCTGGGCGCACTATGTGTTTAACGCCATCAAGGCCAAGGAATTGTTTATCAGGGATGTGAACTACATCGTCCGCAATGATGAGGTGGTGATTGTAGACGAATTCACCGGGCGGGTGTTGCCGGGGCGGCGTTGGAGCGATGGGTTGCACCAGGCGATTGAAGCCAAAGAAGGGGTCCCGATTGAGCCGGAAACCCAGACCCTGGCCAGCATTACCTATCAGAATTTGTTTTTGCTGTATCCCAAACTGGCGGGGATGACGGGGACGGCCAAAACCGAGGAGGCGGAATTCAGCAAGATTTACAAGCTAGAGGTGATGGTGATTCCCACCAACCGCCCTAATATCCGCAAGGATTTGCCGGATGTGGTGTACAAGACGGAGAGGGCCAAGTGGTTGGCGGTGGCGGAGGAGTGCGTCCAACAGTACGCTATCGGGCGACCGGTGTTGGTGGGGACTACCAGTGTGGAGAAGTCGGAGCTGTTGTCGGCCCTGTTGCACGAGCGGGGGATTCCCCACAATTTGCTCAACGCTAAGCCGGAGAATGTGGAGCGGGAGGCGGAAATCATTGCCCAGGCGGGGCGCAAAGGGGCGGTGACCATTGCCACCAACATGGCCGGACGGGGGACGGACATCATCCTGGGGGGGAATGCGGAGTACATGGCCCGCTTGAAGATGCGGGAGTACTTCATGCCCCGGTTAGTGCGCCCAGAGGAGGACGATGGATTCCGTGTACTGGCATCGGTTATGGGGGCACGGAGCAGCGGGGGTGTGGGTTTTGGTACGGGCAAGAAGGTGAAGACCTGGAAGGCATCCCCCAATATCTACCCGGCGGAACTGTCCCCAGAAACAGAACGGGCGCTGCGGGCGGCGGTGGATTTTGCTGTGCAGGTGTATGGGGAACAAAGTCTGCCGGAGCTGGAGGCGGAGGAAAAAATCGCCATTGCTTCGGAAAAGGGGCCGACGGATGACCCGGTGATCGCCCGCCTGCGGGAGGTGTACAACCGGATTCGCCAAGAGTACGAGGTCTATACCCAGGCGGAGCATGATGAGGTGGTGAAACTGGGGGGCCTGTATGTCATCGGCACGGAGCGGCACGAGTCCCGGCGGATTGACAACCAGTTGCGGGGGCGGGCGGGCCGGCAAGGGGACCCGGGGATGACCCGCTTTTTCCTAAGTCTGGAGGACAACCTGCTGCGGATTTTCGGCGGGGAACGGGTGGCGGCGTTGATGAATGCGTTTCGGGTGGAGGACGACATGCCCATTGAGTCGCCGTTTCTCACCCGGGCTTTGGAAAACGCTCAAAAGAAGGTGGAGACCTATTACTACGACATCCGCAAGCAGGTGTTTGAATACGATGAGGTGCTCAACAACCAGCGGCGGGCTATCTATGCGGAACGGCGACGGATTTTAGAGGGGCGCGACCTGAAGGAGTTGGTGATCCAGTACGCGGAAAAAACGATTGATGACATCATCGCGGCCTACATCAACCCGGATTTGCCCCCCGACGAATGGAACCTGGCGGGTCTGGTGGACAAGGTCAAGCAATTTGTCTATCTGTTGAGCGACCTGGAGCCAAAGGATTTGGAGAATTTGACGTTGCCGGAAATCCAGGCGTTTTTACACGAGCAGGTGCGCGTTGCCTACGACCTGAAGGAGGCGCAAATCGAGCAAATTCGCCCGGGGTTGATGCGGGAGGCGGAGCGCTTTTTCATCCTGCAGCAGTTGGACAACCTGTGGCGGGAGCACCTGCAACAGATGGATGCGCTGCGGGAGTCGGTGGGGCTGCGGGGTTACGGCCAACAAGACCCCTTGATCGAGTACAAGATTGAGGGGTACGAACTCTTCCAGGACATGATGACCAATATCCGCCGCAATGTGGTCTATGCCCTGTTCCAGTTCCAACCCCAGGTGCAACCGGTGGCGGGATGAGGTAAACTTGCCGATAACTGATCTCAGCGGTTTTGGCTTGACATGGGCAACCGGATTGAGATAAGTTCAGTGACCAGCAAGAGGGAGTTGACTTAATGGGTAATTTAGGCCGGGTCTTTAGTTCTCTGGGTCATGTTTTAAGAGGTGTAAAAGTCCAGGGAGATCAGGGTGAATGGGATGTTAGTGCCCTGCCTTTGATCATGGACATTGGTATGCATGAAGGTAAAGACACGCTTTTTTATCTCCGCAAGGGGTTTAGAGTGGTTGCAGTGGAGGCCAATCCTCAGTTTGTCAAGAATGTTCAATCCAAACTTACGGACTACATTGCTAAGGGTCAGCTGATCATAGAGAACTTAGCAATAGGAGACCGTGAGGGCGAAGTGACTTTTTATGTGAATTTGGACAACGATCAGTGGAGTAGCTTGAAGCGAGAATGGGGAACCAGACAAGGAACGCGTTATCAAGCGGCCCCAGTATCTGTTTGAGAAATACGGAATGCCCTATTACCTGAAGGTGGATATTGAAGGCAGTGATATTGAGGTCGTTCGGGCATTACATGATTTCTCGGAGCGGCCTCGCTATATTTCGATAGAAGAGAATCAGGCATACTACTTTGCTGAGCTGTGGGCAGTTGGATGTCGGTCCTTTAAGCTGGTGAATCAGAGCCATCTTTACAAGGTGAAGTGTCCAACCCCCCCCTGGAGGGTCTGTATGTAGATGCTACGTTTGATAGTGCTAGTTCTGGACCTTTTGGGGAGGAGGCGCCGGGTGAATGGATGAGTTTTGAGGTCGCTTTAGAGACATACTTCACCACTGTGCGCTCCCCCACTAAAGGTTATCTTGCAGGGAACTCCTGGTTTGACATCCACGGGCGTTTCGAGTAACTTGAGACGGTATTGTCGTCGACGGTGAGGATGCCCTATCCTGCTTGTCCCCCCAGCGACGGCGACTGGGAACTGGCCAGCTACGACTATCCCCTGCCCAAGGAATTAATCGCCCAGTCCGCCAGGGTGCCCAGGGACCACGCCCGGTTGCTGGTGGTCTATCGGGATAGCCATCGCCACTGCCAGGTCTATGACTTGCCGGAGTTGTTGCGGCCAGGTGACCTGCTGGTGCTCAACAACACCAAGGTCATTCCGGCGCGACTGATGGGCCGACGACCCGGTGGGGGCCTGACGGAGTTTTTGTTGCTCGAGCCGGGGGAGGGGGAGACCTGGCGGGTGCTGGTGCGTCCCGGACGACGGGTGCGCCTGGGAATGCAGGTGACCTTTCCGGCTCAAGGGGAACCTCAACTGATTGGCGTAGTGCAGGCCCGGGACCCGGAAACCGGCGGACGCTGGGTGACGTTTCAGACGCCCAATGGTGCATTGCTCCAGACAACCCAGCTATTCCCTCTCCTAGAGACCCTGGGCGAAGTCCCCTTGCCCCCCTATATCGAGCAGTTTCAGGGGGACCCGTCCCAGTACCAGACCGTCTATGCCCAGGTGCCCGGTTCGGTGGCCGCCCCAACCGCAGGGTTACATTTCACCCCCGAGCTATTGGAGCGACTCCAGGCGCGGGGCATTGCCCAGGGGATGATTACGTTGCATGTGGGGGTGGGCACCTTTCGCCCGGTCAGCACGTCCGATATCCGGCAGCACCAATTGCATAGCGAGTGGATCGAAGTGCCGGCAGCGACGGTGGCCAAAATTCAACAGACCCAGCAGCAGGGGGGGCGGGTGATAGCCGTGGGAACCACCGTGACGCGGGCTTTGGAGGCGGCAGCCCAGGGAGGCACCCTACAACCTACTACCGGCAAGGCCAGTCTTTATATTTATCCCGGTTACCAGTGGCGCGTCATTGACGGGTTAATGACCAACTTTCACCTACCCCAGTCCAGTTTACTGATGCTGGTGAGCGCCCTGATTGGCCGGCAACGGCTGCTGCAGCTTTACCAGGAGGCCATCCGGGAGCGTTATCGCTTCTATTCCCTAGGGGATGCCATGCTGATCCTCCCCGATATGGCACACTGAAGGAAGCGCTCCTCGGGCAAAGGCGATGCCAACCGTCCTTTCTCCCCTTACCCAGGTCCACAAATTCCTTAGCACCTGGCATGAGAGGGTGCCACTGCTGGACCGTTACCTCTTGCGCCTGTTCATTGGGCCGTTTCTGTTTGGTTTGGGGGCCTTCAGCTCCATTGGCCTGTCGGTGGGGGTGCTGTTTGAAACGGTGCGGCGGGTGGTGGAGTCCGGATTACCCTTGACCATCGCCTTCCAGGTTCTGGCGTTAAAAGCCCCCTATTTCATTGGACTGGCCTTTCCCATGGCGACCTTGCTGGCGACCCTGTTGACCTACAGCCGCCTGAGTGCCAACAGCGAATTGATTGCCCTGCGGGCCTGCGGGGTGCCGGCGCGGCGCTGGGTGGTCCCTGCCCTCATCTTCAGCTTACTCACTACCGGCCTAACGTTTGTGTTTAATGAAGCAGTGGTCCCGGTCACCAACTATCAAGCGACCCTGCTGGTGCGGCAAGCCCTGGACAAGGACCGTCCCCGCATCGACCGCCGTCACATCATCTATCAAGAATTTGACCAGGCCACCGGCAAGGAATTACAGCGGTTATTCTATGCCAGCCGGTTTGACGGGCGCTACATGCGGGGGCTAACAGTATTGGACTTTTCCCAGGAGGGCCTGCAGCAAATCCTGACGGCGGAAACCGGTTTTTGGAACGCCGAACGCCAAGCTTGGGAGTTTCACAACGGCACCATTTACCTGGTGGCCTACGACGCCAGTTACCGCAACATCATCCAGTTCAAAAAGCAAGAAATTACCCTTCCCAAGGCTCCCCTGGAGCTGGCCACCCAGCGGCGTAGCCCAGAGGAAATGAGCTTTTGGGAGGCGCGACGGTACTTGAAAATCCTGGAGAGTAGTGGTAATTTGGCCCAGATTCGCGAGTGGCAGGTGCGGATTCAACAAAAAATTGCCATCCCCTTTATTTGTCTGGTCATGGGCCTGGTGGGCACTGCCCTGGGGAGCTTGCCGCGCCGCAATTCCGGTGGCTGGGCCTTCAGCCTGAGCGTGGTGATTATTTTTATCTACTACTTGCTGATGTTTGTGGGGGATGTCATGAGCCAATCCGGATTGATTGCCCCTGTGGTGGGCGCTTGGTTCCCCAATGTCCTGGGGTTGGCCATGGGCGCCTATCTCCTGCGCAAGGCGGACCGCTAGGCGACACTGGCGAGGGGGTCGGGAATGGTGGCCGATGGCGCCTCAAAACTGCCGGTGAGCACGAACTCCAGCCGCAATTTCAAAAACGTGGCAAAGTCGCGATTGGTGGTGACAATGGCCGCTGCCGGTTGGGGACATTTGGCCTTGACTTCGGCGAACTCCGGGGTTTCCAAAAAGGCCGGACGCCGCACCAAGAAAAAATCAATTTCTTTACCCTCCCGCTGGTAGTATTTCGTGCGCTCCCGGAGTACTTCTTCCAAAGGCTCAATTTCGGTAAGGAATTTCTCGCTGGCCAGAACGTAGTAGTACTGCATGGATGTCCGTCGAATCCTCCTTAGGGCAGTTATTCTAGCATCTCAGGTCTGCTGTTCCGCTCGGGCTTGGCGATAGGCTTTCCAGGGGGCCTGGCCATTGATGGCCAAAATCCCCACCCCCACATCCGGCCAGGGGGAAGGGTAGGCAACGATGATGACCAGATTGGTCAGGGCGTCATTGCGAACCGAAAAAACAGCTGCCAGCGTCAAGCTGCCTCCCGGTGCCGAAAACGCAACAACGACAGGGGCCTAGGCTGGGGCGGCCAAGGTCGGTATAACTTCTGCACCAAGGAGGCCAACGTTGCCAACGCTGGAAACGGCAACAGTCCCGCCAGCCCCAGGGCCAGCCAACTTTGGTAGGGCCATCGCCAACCCAACGCCCCAAACACCAGCAGACTCAACCGAACCAATGGCCCAGGCCACACCTGCCTCCACCAGAAAGTAGGTGCCGTTGAGCAGAGCCACCAGCAGCACCGTCCTCCGCAACGCCTGCGCATCAGCGCCATTCGGGGTGGGCAGTGGGTTCTCCTCCCAATTCGTTCAGCCGCCGGATGAGCTGATACAACCGCCCGTAGTCCCGCTGGTTAAACCGAAACACCAGGCGCGGCAAATGGTCCGTCTCATCGCCAATTTCTTCCGGGAACGCCCCCCGCTGGTACATCACCCCCTCCGTAACGATGTCGGCAAATTCCTCGTTCAACTGGGCCACCACCAGCTCCGGCAAAGGATGGTGTAACCGCAGGACCAACTCATCCCGCACGTACCGGCTGGAGTGATAGACCCGGTAAAACCGGCGGATCGTTTCACAGGCCACCGCCACCGAATCCGTAATCGTATACAGCTCCACATCGTCCGGGCTGATCAGGTGATGGCGCCAGAAATACTCCCGCACAAACCCATCCCAAGCTTTCCAGTAGGTGCCCTCCGGGTGCTCCAGCAGCACGATGGGAATCGGGGGGCAGCGACCGTTCTGGCACAGCGTCAGCGCTTCAAACACCTCATCTTGGGTGCCAAATCCCCCTGGAAAGGCACACACTCCGTCCGTCTCCCGCAGGAAAAACAACTTGCGGGTGAAAAAGTACTTGAAATGGATCAAGCGGGGGCTATCGCTGACAAATTCATTGCTGTTCTGTTCAAAGGGCAACTGGATGTTCAACCCAAAGGAATGCTCCGTGCCGGCCCCCTCGTTGCCCGCCTGCATGATGCCCCCCCCAGCCCCCGTCATCACCATAAATCCCTGGTCGCACATACACCGGGCAAACTGCACCGCTAGTTGGTAATCCGGTGTGTCGCGGCTAAGGCGGGCCGAGCCAAAAATGGCAATTTTGCGCACGTGGCGGTAGGGTTGAAACACCCGAAACCCCTGCTCCATATCCTGAATGGCGCCGGCAATGATTTTCCAATCCAAGCGGTCCAGGGGCATTTGGGACAGGCGCAACAAAGACTCCACCGCCCGCCGCATCCATTTACCGTGTTTGGCCGTGTCTAATTGGGCCAGCCAGGCCAGGACATCCGGGGGCAGGGAGTCTGGTAATGCGTCTGTCATCCTGACCCCACCCGCACATCCATCACCGACCCCCGCAGGTTGTATTGCGGCCCCTCCAGTTCCACCGGCACCCCCACCTTGAGTTTGGTATTCCCCAGCACAACGCCCCCATCCACCATCTGGGCACTGCCGGTCAGGGTGATGCGCAGGTCCCGGACAAACTGACTTTGGGGGCGTTGGTCCGGTACGAACTTCACCGAGCCGTCCGGTTGAGGCACCTCCACTTGGGGGGAGAAAAAGGTGACGGCCTTGAGGCTCACCTGGCCAGCGGGCTGGTTACGTACGATAAAACTGGCCCTATCCCCTGGTCGGATAAGGGCTTCCGGTCGGGCTACGCTCAATCCCCGCACCATCAGGTCAATTTCCACCGGTTGACTAGGGCCTACCTGGGCCACCGACCCCGTCCCCCCCGGCACCAGGAAAATGCCCACCAATACCAGGACCACCACCAGCACAGCCCCCAGGTCAATCACGCTCACCTTGCCGCCGATGCGTCCCTGTTGGTCTAACCAAGCCATGGTGTATCTCAACCCCCCTGAGTTCATTATCGGATGGAGTGGCCCGTTGTCCCACCGGATTTTTCATCTTAGCGATCTTGCCCCTGCCATGGCCGCTGCGCCGGTATGTTAGGATGGGGCTGGACATTGGCCGTCTTGGTGTTTGAGGAGTTATCGCCCGTGCCCCATGTCCCCAATGTTGACGTGAGCTGCACCCGTCCCATTCGGGTTGGGGTGATTGGGGTGGGCAACATGGGGCAACACCACGTGCGGGTCCTGAGTTTTCTCAAGAATGTGCAACTGGTGGGCATTGCCGACATCAATGTTGAACGGGGTTTACAACTGGCCGGTAGATATCAGGTGCGGTTTTTTGAGGACTATCGGGATTTATTGCCCCAGGTGGAGGCGGTGTGCGTGGCGGTGCCGACCCGTTTGCACTACGAGGTGGGCATGACCTGTATCCGCCAAGGCGTGCATGTACTGATGGAAAAACCCATTGCCGCCAGCATTGCCGAAGCCGAACGCCTGGTGAACGCGGCGGCCGAAGCCAACTGCATCCTCCAGGTGGGGCATATTGAGCGTTTCAACCCGGCGTTTTTAGAGCTGCAAAAACTCCTCCAGCAGGAGGAAATCCTGGCTTTGGAGGCCCACCGCCTGAGTCCCTATTCCCAGCGGGCTAACGATGTATCGGTGGTGTTGGACTTGATGATTCACGACATTGATCTGCTGCTAGAACTGACGGCGGCGCCGGTGGTGCAATTGACCGCTGCGGGTACCCATGCTGCCGGTTCGGGCTATTTGGACTATGTGACGGCCACCCTGACCTTTGACAATGGGGTGATTGCTTCCTTAACCGCCAGCAAAGTCACCCATCGCAAGGTACGCCGCCTGACCATTCACGGCAAAAATTCCCTCACCGAGGCGGACTTTTTGAACAACGAAATTCTCATTCACCGTCACTTGCCAGGGCACCACACGGGGCAAGTCCTCTACCGCCAAGATGAATGGGTGGAGCGGGTCTATACCAGCAACATCGAACCCCTACAGGCGGAATTGGAACATTTCGTCAATTGTGTCCGGGAAGGAAACCAACCCTCCGTGGGGGGAGAACAGGCCCTCAAAGCCCTGCGGTTAGCCACCCGCATTGAACAAATTGCCCTCCACAACCAGGTCTGGTCAACCCCCTGCAACGGTTTGGATCAGAAATCATTGGTAACGCCCTAAACCAACTGGATCAACAGGGTGTACACCCCAAAGCAAAGTAAAATCACACCGCTGATCAGGGGAAACCAACGGGAGATGGGTCGCAACCGCAGCCAGTACTGCACCGTGGCCGTAAAGGTCCCCGCCACCCACACCGGTAACGTGTACCCCAGGGTATAGGCCAGGAGTAACCCCACCCCCAGCCCGACCTTGCCTGTCCCGGCCACCCAAGCCAACAACGTCGCCAGCACCGGTGTACTACAGGGGGAGGCCCCCAGCCCAAACGTCAAGCCCAAACCGTAGGAACGCCAGTGCCCCGTGCCCCACTCCTGGGGGACCGCCCACCCCGGCAATGGCAACACCTCCAGCAACGCCAAGCCCATGACAATGGCAACACCCGCCACCAGTAAAGGCAAACCTTTCCCCCACTGGCCGTAGATCCGTCCCAGCAGCGCCGCCCCCAAACCCAGCCCTGTCAAGGTCGTCGCCAGCCCCAGCGTAAACCAGAGCGCCTGCCGCCAGTCCCCCCTACGGTCCCCCCCCAAACAGGCCACCGTCACCGGCAATAGGGACAACACGCAAGGGTTCAAACTGGTCACCAACCCCGCCCCCCACACCAAAGCCACACTCCAGGGCGTCAAATGCTGCAACTCCTGGGTTACCCACCGGTCGGCCCACTGTTCCCACCAGTACAGGGTGCTGGCGATGTCCATCCCGGCCGTCCCCCTCTCAGAATCTACACAAATTGTAACAGAATGAGCCGTGGTCGGCGAATGCTATGATGCACCACAGGGAAGGGACATGGCAGCCATGGGAATGCCCACACCACCGCCGGCTTTACTGGTGCTTGCCGATGGTACGGCGGTACGAGGGTACCGGTACGGGGCCAAGGGGACAGCAGTTGGGGAAGTAGTGTTCAACACCGGCATGACCGGTTATCAGGAGGTGATCACCGACCCCAGTTACTGCGGTCAGATCGTGCTGTTTACCTATCCCGAGTTGGGCAATACCGGCGTCAACCCCGAAGACGAGGAATCCAGCCGGGTGCAGGTGCAGGGGATCGTTGTGCGGCACGGGTGTACTCATCCCAGTAGTTGGCGGGCGACCGAGTCGTTACCGGCCTATTTGGAGCGCTGGCAGGTGGTGGGGATTACCGGTGTAGACACCCGCATGCTCACCCGGCGCATCCGGGAACAGGGGGCCATGAACGGCGCCATTTCCACCGAAATTCTGGACCCCCAGGAACTATTAGACCTGGTGGCCCAAGCGCCCCCCATGACCGGTCTGAACTTGGTGCCCCAGGTGACCACGCCCCAGGTGTACGAGTGGCAAACGCCCACTGCCCCCGCTTGGGAATTTGCCGCGCCGCCGACCCGCTCCGACCCGCTGGTGGTGGTGGCCCTTGATTTCGGCATCAAATACAACATCCTGCGGCGTTTGGCCAGCTATGGCTGCCGGGTGATCGTGGTGCCGGCGACGACTCCAGCGGCGGAGATTTTGCGCTACGACCCGGATGGGATTTTTCTGTCCAACGGTCCCGGCGACCCGGCGGCGGTTACCGAGGGCATTCAAACGGTGCGGGAGCTGCTTGCCAGCGGGCGGCCCCTATTTGGGATTTGCCTGGGGCATCAGATTTTGGGGTTGGCCTCCGGCGGTCAGACCTACAAGTTGAAATTCGGGCATCACGGGCTGAACCATCCGGCGGGGGCCGGTCAGCGGGTGGCCATTAGCAGCCAAAATCACGGCTTTGCCCTGGCGCCCGAATCCCTCCCCCCCCAGTGGCGCATCACCGATTGGAACCTCAACGACCGGACGGTGGCCGGGTTGCAGCATCAGGAGTTGCCCGTGTTTTCGGTGCAATATCACCCGGAAGCCAGCCCTGGCCCCCATGATGCTGACTACTACTTCGCCGAATTTGTCCGCCGCATGGAGCAGTACCGCCAGCAAAAACGCACCCGTTACAATAGTTAAGGATTTTTTATTTTTTCATCCCTGGTCATGGCGTCCCAGGCGACAACCCTGATGGTGGTGGACGGCTACAACGTGATTGGGGCCAGATGGAATTTACAGCGGGGGAACCTGGACGCCTACCGGCAGGAGTTGATCGAGCGCCTGTGCAACTACGGAGCGCAGCAGGGCTACGACATCCACATTATTTTTGATGCCCACCGGCGGCCGGAACCGGAGCGCTGGGACCGGGTGACCGACCGGGTGCAGGTGTGTTACACGGGGTATGGGTCCACCGCCGACGCCTACATTGAACGGTTTTGTGCCCAGCAGCGGGGACGGGACCGGCGCGTGATTGTGGTCACCTCGGACCGGCTGGCCTGGATGACGGCCGGGGGCTACGGCGCCGAGTGGATGTCGTCCCGGTCCCTGTGGCAGGCTATGCTACAACCGCAACCAACGCCATCTACCTGCCAACGGCCCGCGCGAGGATTGCCCAGGGCGGTGCAGCAACGCCTACGGCAATGGTTACAGAATCTACACAATCCATGAGCTAAGATGGCGAGTGTGTATCCGAGGGGGTGGAGCGATGATGGCTGTTCCTGACTGGCTCAAACCGGTGTTGCCCTTTTTCCATCCGGTGTTGATGTGGCTGTTGCTGGCTTTGAGTCTCTATGCCCTATACACGGGGATGCAGGTGATCCGCACCCGCACGGCCAAGGGGGAGGAAAAAAGCCGCCTGCTCAAGGGCAAGTTCCGGGAGGTGCACTTCCAGGTGGGGTCGCTACTGCTGGTGTTGATGGTCTGGGGTACCCTGGGGGGCATGGCGGTCACCTACATCAACAACCAGAAGTTGTTTCTCGGGCCGCACCTGCTGGTGGGGTTGAGCATGACGGGGTTGATTGCCTTTTCGGCCTCCTTGGCGCCGTTGATGCAGCAGGGCAAGGACTGGGCACGGGCGCTGCACATCACCATCAACGGCTTGGTGTTGGGGCTATTCGGCTGGCAGGCGGTCACTGGTATGCAGATCGTCCAGAAAATCCTCACCCAGGGCTAATCGCCGTAGTAAAACGCGATTTCTTTGGGCTTGAGGGGGTCAAAACCGGCAGCCAGCAACTTGGCATTGAGGACCTCTTGGGGTAGGTGCTTGGCGCCGACACGGACAATGCGGGACCGCATGGTATTGGTCACCCCACTGCGTTGCCGGTTGGCCTCCAAAGCCATGATCTCCCGGTAGAGAGCTAGTTGGGCCGGAGGAATCGGCGTGCCATCCAAATCTATCCCCTGGGCAATCGCCCGGTCCACCGCCTCGGCCCCTCGGGTTTCGGTGCTCATACCCATCTCCCAATAATTTTTTTCAGCATAGCGGGGCCGACCTATCTGTAGCCCGGCACTTGGGGCCGTTGACCCTTACTGCATCGCCCGTTGGATGGTCTGGTGCAGGCGCTCGACCACCGGTGGCATGGGCAGTGTCGGATCGTTGAACACCGTTTGGACGGTCAGGGGGGAGCGTCCGTAAAAGGCTTCCGTGCGGTCGCGGTTGTAGGAGATGCGCTGCCCGGCCAGGCTGACTCCGGCAAACAGACCGGCGCTGCGGGAGTAGGCATAAATATCCACATTGCCCGGAGCATCGGTAGGCATCACGGCGTTGCTGCCCACGGGTCCCGCCGCTACCCCCACATCGCCCCCCAAACGCACCGACTGGCGCAATAGGGTGCGCACGGCCCGCTGGTTCAGAAATACCAAAATAATATCGGATGACCTGGCCCCCGCTTGTAAGCCCACACTGCCGCCGGCAATGTTCACAAAAATGGGATTGCTCCAGCGCCCATTGTCGTTTTTGATGGTGATGATCCCGCCGCCCCCCATGCCGCCAAAAATAAAGCCCGCGCTGGTGACCCCCGGCAAAATGGCAATTCCCTGGGCCTGGCGCAGCACGCTGCGGGGAATCCGTTGGTTGGGATTAGCCATGAAGGAAGCAAACGTGTCGGCGGCATTTTGGATTTGTTCTTCGAGATCGCTGGCGTAAGCTGGTAGGGTCACCGTAACCACCACCGCCGGTAGTAAACCCATCAGCAGACCGTAACGCATCCCTTTCACCCCCAACCATCAACCCTGAGTCCTACCCGGCCAGACGATGAGGGGGGGGCAAAAGGTTCCCTTGGGTCCTGGCCTTTTGTGCTATGAAAAGAGGATAGATTGGGGGTGTGATGCAGATGGTGCTGTGGCAGTCGGCCACCCAAGTAAGAGTTTCCCCCTGGACAGAGGTGGGTGTGGGGCGGGGGTCCCGGGCCTTGCTGTTGATGACGGCCATCACCCTGGTGTTGTTCGGCGGGATTGGGGGGCGACTGGCCTATTTGCAATTGATCAAAGGAGAAGAATTCCGGCAGATGGCGGACAACAACCGCATTCGCCTCATTCCCAAACCCCCGGACCGGGGCCGCATTTTTGACCGCCAGGGGCGTTTGATCGCCGGTAGCCGCCTGTCCTATTCGGTGTTTCTGTGGCCCATTGCCCAGCGTCCCCAGGAGTGGCCCCGCACCCTATCCCTGCTAGCCCGGCTGCTGGATATGCCCGAGAAGGAGATGCACAAGCGGCTCCAGCAGGCTGGGTATTACTCCCCCTATTTGTTGCGGCTGGCGCGGGGGATCGGTCCGGCCCAAATCACCGCCTTGATGGAACATAGCGACCGCCTGCCGGGGGTGATCCTCAACGCGGAACCGATGCGCTACTACCCCCATGGGGAACTATTTGCCCATGTGCTGGGCTATACCGGGGAAATCAGCGAACAGGAACTTAGAAGACGTCCCGATTACCGCCTGGGGGATGTGATCGGCCAGATGGGGGTGGAGGCGGCTTTGGAGCACCGACTGCGGGGGGAATGGGGGGGTCAGCAGGTGGAGGTGGACGCTCGAGGGCAGGTGTTGCGCATTCTAGGGAAAAAACCTTCGGTGGCCGGCCAAGATGTGACCTTGACCCTGGACGTGGATTTGCAACGGGCGGCGGCGCGGGCCTTGGGGGCTAGACGGGGAGCGATTGTGGCCCTCGACCCTCGGGATGGGGCAGTGCGGGCCATGGTCAGCTATCCCGGTTTTGACCCCAATATCTTTTCGGGGCGGGTGACCCCCCAGCAGTGGCAGGAGTTGCAACGCCGCAGCTTCCCCTTTCTCAACCGAGCGCTCCAGGTCTATCCCCCCGCCAGTACGTTTAAGGTGGTCACGACAACGGCGGCTTTAGAGTCGGGGCGCTTTAGTCCCCACACAGTGTTGCCGACCTATCCCTTCATCACCGTGGGGGGCATCCAGTTTTGGGATTGGAACCGGGCGGGGTTTGGGCCGTTGGATTTTGTCGGGGCCATGGCCTGGAGCAGCGACACGTTTTTTTATCAGATCGCTCTGGGCACCAAAGCACAACCCATTATCGAATGGTCGCGCCGTTATGGATTCGGGGAAAAAACCGGGATTGAACTGGCGGCGGAGGAAGCCCCGGGACTGGTGCCCGATGAGGCCTGGAAACTCAAGACCCTTAAGGAACCCTGGTATATCGGCGATACGGTGAATATGTCCATCGGCCAGGGGTTTATGCAGGCATCGCCGTTGCAATTGGCGGTGATGTTTGCGGCGGTGGCTAATGGGGGGTATCGGGTGCGACCCCACCTGTACCGGGCGCCAGGGGAAAGTCCGGTCCGCACGCCCATCGGCCTAAGCCCCACGACCCTGGACATCCTGCGGCGGGGCCTGCGCCAGGTGGTGACCAACGGCACGGGTACGGTGTTGAATGTGAGTCATTTGCCCCCCATCGCCGGTAAAAGCGGTACAGCCGAGGACCCCCCCCGCCTGAGTCACACCTGGTTTGGGGCCTACGCGCCGGCGGATAAACCGGAAATCGTGGTGGTGGCTTTCGGGGAAAACTCTGGCGGCGGTGGTGGGAGCGTGGCCGGACCCATGGTGTTGCGGGTGTTGGAGGCCTATTTCGCCCAAAAACGGAGTCGCTGATGGGGAACCAACCGGTCGTCCTACTGGCCAGTCGCGAACCGATCCTGCGGTTGGGGTTGTCCTCCTGGCTGGAGCAGCAGGGGCTGGCCCAGGTGGAAACGACCGACCGCCCGGAGGAGTTGCAAAATCTCCTGAGCGAACGCCTACACGCCGGCCAACCCCTGGTGGATTTGTTGGTGTTGGATTTGGAGTGGCCAGATATTCCCCTGTGCCAGTCCTTGAAGCGCCGTTATCCCCATTTGCCGATTTTGGCCCTAGGCCCCCCCGCCAGCCGGGACCAACTGCTGCACTACCAGCAACTGGGGTTGGCCGCCTATGTGGAGCGGACCGCCTCGGCCTTGACCCTATGGCACTGGATGCAGGCCCTGTTGAGCGGGTATTCCCCCTGGCTGCAACCGGAACAGGTTGGCCCCACTTGGCGAGCCCGGATCTACCAGCAAGGGTTGCAACAAATCGAAGCCGCCCTGTGGCAGTGCTACCAGTGGCAACAGCGCCCCCGTCCCTGGTGGGAACGGCAAATTATTCACGGTCGGCGGCGGGAATTGCAGGCAGCGCGGTGGTTGCTCACCTGGATCTGGCGACCGGGGCCGGTTTTAGCGCCTCCTCCCCAAGTGGTGCACCCGCCCTTGGCCCTGCCACCGAGTGAACGGATGAACCAAGTGCGCCAGGCCTTTAATCAGACCCTCCGCAACGACAGCGGTTTGCTCCTGGAAACGGACCTGCTGCGTTTTGAGAAACAGCGGGAACTGTGGAATACGGTCCTCAATCGCTGGGAGGCCATCCTGGCGGAACTGATCGAGGCGCAGGTCAGCGAAGCCGATGTGGTTTCCCGCTCTCTTGACCTGGTGCGCCGGCTGTGGCAGGAATCCCTGACGGACTTTGTCGGGCGGTACTACACAATTGACGGGCAGGATGTGCTGGCCACCCTTTTAGCCCAGCAACCGACGGTGGAAGCTCTGATCCTGACCAAAATTCCCCTGGTGCCCGACCTGTTGAGCTATCACCTGTTTCAGACGCCCCTGCGGATTGACGGGGTGATCTACGCGGCCAACAGCCAGATTGCGGCTGACTATGCGGCGGCATTGCTGGAGAATTTGGTGATCCAGGTGGCCAATGCGGTGGTGCAACCCCTGATCAACTGTTTCCCCCACCACGAATCGGTTAAGCAGCGGTTTTACCGACGCACCCTCCTCTCCACCCGGGAAACCGAGCGGCTGCGCAACCAACTGTCCCAACGCTACCGCTGGCAAAAGTATTGGGAAGAACCCCGGGCCATCTTCGAAAGCCGGTATCAGCTCCTGCGCATCCAAAACCAGGCCATTGTCAACTATCCCATCTATGCCGGTCGCACGGCGGAACTGGCCCAATTGCGGGGCATTCCCTGGCTAGTCACCCTCTGGCTGGAATTCCAGGACGCCATCGCTCCGGTCCTGCGGGCCATTGCCAACTACCTGGGGCGCACCACTGCTTATTTGTTGACCCGGATCATCGGGCGGGGGTTGGGCCTCATTGGACGGGGCATCCTGCAGGGCATCGGCAGCACCTGGCAAAACAACCGCCCCCAGGAAAAAATAACCCCCTGGTGACCATAACCAGAGGGTTGACTCAACCGTTGACAGTGCTTAACCCATGAACCACTCTTCCACCGCCTCTTCGCGGGTGTTGGTACGGCGCGACAGGGTGCGGCGGTCGAAGGTCATGTGGATTTCCCGGGTCTGCTCCCCATCGGCGGCCACTGCAAAGATGGGGAAGTCAATGTTGCCATCGGGGAAGCTCATCTGGAAGCGGAAGGTGCCGTCGGGATTGAGTTGAATTTTGCGGCCCCCCACCGTCACCGTCGCATCCGGTTCGGTCGCCCCATAGACAATCAACTCTGCATCCGCCACCAGCCAGAATTTGCGCGGGCGCATGGGGGGAACGGAAGCGGCCAAACCAATCCCCGACATGCCGATGCCCGAGAAGGTGGGCACCGCCCAGCGACCAATCCCCGACGGGAAGACATAGGAACTGATGGCCAGCTCGGCGCTGCTGACCACCGAACCCGGTACGTGCTGCATGGAGCCGTACAGGGAACCTGCCACCCGCAGGGATTCTGCCGCCGCAGCCCGTTGCATCACCTCGTCGTACACCGGTGTCTCGGCGGTTTGGCGTTCCCCGGGGGGCACCAGTTGGAAGAACGTCCGACCCCGCAGGTCCTCGTCAAACCCAATCGTGATGAAGTGGTCCTCAATCCAATCCGAGGGATACACCGGGGGAATCCGCACCGCCGCCGAACGGGCCAGCCGCAACCAGCGACCATCCGCCGTGCGATAGCCAATTTCCACTATGTAATCCCGGTCGCTCACGGGAATCGGCAAGTACCACTCCCGCGCCAGTTCATCACAGGCGTACTCCTGCACACTATGGGGCGCCTGCACCTCCAGGTTGATATTGGTGACGTCATAGAGCCGCAGGGCCAATTGCTGGCCACCCTGTCTGCGCCGTTCCTCCCGGGCCTCATTGGGAATATCCCAGTAGGCATAGGCCCATTGAGGGTCACGGGGCATCAGGACAATGCGGCTTTCCCCATAGCCCCCAGGTAAATCCGGCAGCCCTTGGTCCACATCCTGTAGGGCCGTTGCCGTCAGGGGTAGCGTCGGTTCTGAGGTCATGGCTTTGTCGGTCTCCACGGTGGTTTGCGCCTCCTGCATCTTAGGGGGTTGGTGGGAATAGGCGGTTTGTAACTCGGCCGCTCGAATCGCTGTCACCAAATAGGACTTCCGCATCCGGCTGTAGCGAGGAATGCCTAACTCGCTGGCCAAACGCCGCAAGTCCCGTAGGGTCATCTCCTCTAGCGGCACATCGCGTTGAGTCATAGTCCGGAACCCGCCGTACGGGATCACAACGTTACCTGGCAATTTAAGCAAAAAATCCCCCAGGATCAAGCACCGACGGTCACCTTGCCCCCCAAAAACGTCCGCCTATCCCCTAAGTGTCAAGATTTCTTGAGATTTTCCATCTGCCGCACCAAGGCCTGGGCAAAGCCGGAGCAGGACAGGGGGGTCTCCACCGGTGGTTCCATCAGGCGGGCCAGGTCATAGGTGACTTGGCGTTGGGAAATGGCTTGCGCCAGGGCCTGGTGAATCAAATCGGCGGCGTCCTGCCAACCCAAAAACTCCAGCATCATGGCCCCGGAGAGGATCAACGAGCTAGGGTTGACCCGGTCTTGACCCGCGTACTTGGGGGCCGTGCCGTGGGTGGCTTCAAAAATGGCGCACGCATCCCCGATGTTTGCTCCCGGTCCCATGCCCAGGCCCCCCACCATCGCCGCCGCCGCATCGGATAAATAGTCCCCGTTGAGGTTCATCGTCGCCAGGATGGAGTACTCCTGGGGGCGGGTCTGGATTTGCTGAAAGATGTTGTCGGCGATGCGGTCGTTGACCATTACCATATCGCGCCAGCGGCCCTGTCCGTGACTCTCGCCGATGGTGGTCAACACCCGCTGGATTTCCTCGCACACCGCCGCCTGTTTCGCCGCCGGCAACTGGTCAAATCCGGGTTCGATCAACCGGGCATTTTCCGGGATGGAAAGGTGGGGATGGGTGTCCGCGTTGTCCAAAATCCAGGACTCCCGTTCCGTCACGCAGACCTGGCGAAATTCCGTTTGCACCAGTTCGTAGCCCCAATCCCGGAAGGCCCCCTCGGTGTACTTCATGATGTTGCCCTTGTGGACCAGGGTCACCCGGCGTTTGGGAGGGGGCAGGCGCAGGGCGTGTTGGATGGCGCGGCGGATCAGGCGCTGGGAACCGGTTTTGCTGATCGGTTTGATGCCAATACCGCTGTCGAGGGGAATGCGTTTGCCCTGGTGCTCCGGCGTATGGGGGATGAACTGCTCATTCAGCAACCGAATCAAAGCCATGGCTGTCTCACTGGCGGCCGGCCATTCGATGCCCAGGTAAATGTCCTCCGTATTTTCCCGGTAGATCACCACATCCAGCAATTCCGGGTGGCGGTGGGGGGACGGCGTGCCGGGGTAGTAGCGACAGGGGCGAATACAGGCATACAGGTCAAAAATCTGCCGCAGGGCCACGTTCAAGGAGCGAATCCCTCCCCCCACCGGCGTGGTCAATGGCCCCTTGATGGCCACCCCGTATTCCCGAATCGCCGTCAGGGTGTCCTGGGGCAGGTACTGATATTCGCCGTACACTGCACAGGCCTCGTCCCCTGCATACACCTTGAACCAATGAATCCTGCGGGTTTCCCCATAGCTCAACCGTACCGCCGCATCCAAAACCAAGCGGGTAGCCGGCCAGATGTCCACGCCGATGCCATCGCCCCGGATGTAGGGAATGATGGGCTGGTCAGGCACCTGGGGGATGCCCCCAACAAACGTCACCCGCTCGCCCTGGTCTGGTGGGCTGATCTTGTCGTACATGGGGGTCAGTTTAGCCGATTGGGACCGAGAAACGGTAGAGACTATAGCCTATCAGGGGTTTACGACGCAACGGCCATCGCCGGCGGCAGCGCTACTCCCGTCAAACTAAAGGCTCGCGCCTCGGTGATGCGTACCTGGACCAACTGCCCCGGTTCCGTTGCCCCCACGACAAAGGTCAGGCGGTTGGTGCGGGTGCGGCCCATGCCTTGGGTCGGGTCCTTGGGATTCACCCCCTCGATCAGTACTTCCTCGACCCGTCCCAAATAGCGCTGGGACCGCCGAGCCGCTACCTGGGCCACCAGATGGTTCAACCGCTGTAGCCGGTCCTGTTTGACTTCATCGGGGACTTGGTTGGGCCAGGTCGCTGCCGGTGTACCCGGTCGGGGGGAATAGGCCGCCGTATTTACCTGGTCAAATCCCACCTCTTCGACCAGGCGCAGCGTTTGCCCAAACTGGGCCTCGGTCTCGCCGGGAAAGCCCACAATGGCATCGGCACTGATGGCCGCATCAGGAAGGTACTGCCGAATTTTCTCAATAATCTGCAAGTAGCGCTCCCGGGTGTAACCCCGCTGCATAGCCTTGAGGATGGCGTTGTCCCCGGATTGAAACGGGATGTGGAAGTGCTCGCACACCTTGGGCAGTTCAGCGCAGGCTCGGATCAACCGCTCAGTGAAATAGCGGGGGTGGCTGGTCACAAACCGGATGCGCTCGATCCCCGGCACATCGTGGATGAAATAGAGCAAATCCGTCAGGGTCACCCGGTAGCGTCCATCCGGTCGCGTCCCCAAATCCCGCCCATAGGCATCAATGTTTTGCCCCAGCAGCGTCACTTCCTTGTAGCCTTGCTCGGCCAGACCCGTAATTTCTGCCTTGATGGCCTCCGGTTGGCGGGATTGCTCCTTCCCCCGCACCAGGGGCACCACACAGTAGGTGCAGTGTTCGTTGCAGCCATAAATCACATTCACCCAGGCAGTGACGTGACTACTGCGCCGGGGCTTAGTAATGTCTTCCAAAATATCGATCTCATCGGTGGCCACCACCTGCTGCCCCTGTTCCACTTGTTCCAGCAGCTCCCCCAGGCGATTGGCATACTGCGGCCCCATCACCAAATCCAGCTCCGGCACCCGCCGCAACAGGCGCTCCCCCTCCTGCTGAGCCACACAGCCGGCCACCGCCAGTAAAAGATGGGGGTTTTCCCGTTTGCGTTTCGCCTGCCGCCCCAGGTAAGAATACACCTTCTGTTCAGCGTTATCCCGGATGGTGCAGGTGTTGTACAGCACCAAGTCCGCCTGGTCTTCTTCCTCCACCGGCTGCCATCCCAAGGCATCTAGGATCCCGGCCATCCGCTCCGAATCGGCCCGGTTCATCTGGCAGCCAAAGGTAACAATACAATACCTACGGGGCATGGGGAAAAAATCGCCAGGATTTCGCAACTATCTATTATAGAGACGGGGGCGGGGGGGTGGCGATAACCCGGTTGTGCTCGTCCAACAGGAGAACCCGGGGGGTGTGGTGCGGCCAGAGCTCAGGGGGTAAGGCGCCGTAGGTCATGATGATCAACCGGTCCCCCACCTGGCCGCAGTGGGCCGCCGCCCCGTTGAGTTCCACCCGTCCCGAACCCGCCGGCGCCGGTATGGCATAGGTCACCAATCGTTGCCCATTGCTGATATTGGCCACCTGCACCTGCTCGTAGGGCAAAATCCCCGCCTTATCCAGCAAATCCCCATCAATGGCGATGCTGCCCAAGTAATCGGGGTGGGTGCCTGTCAGCCGCGCATTGTGCAATTTGCTCAGCAAAAACGTGCGCCACATGGGCTACGACTGCTTCTGGTAGGCGGCAATTGCCTGGGCAATGAGGGGCTTAACAGCATACACATCCTTCCACTCGCCGATGTCCACCTTCTTGTTCTCCAGGTTCTTGTAGGTGCGGAAAAACTCGGCAATCTCCGCCAGACGGTGGGCCGGCACATCACTGAGGGACTTGTAACCGGCATAACGGGGGTCGTCCGCCGGCACGCACAACAATTTTTCGTCCCGCTCCCCCTGATCCACCATCTCCAACATGCCGATGGGCCGCGCCACCACCAAGCACCCCGGAAACGTCGGCTCATCCATCATCACCAGTCCATCCAGCGGGTCCCCGTCCTCCCCCAACGTATTGGGAATAAAGCCGTAGTCGTAGGGGTACTGCACCGACGAGTACAGCACCCGGTCCAGCTTGATCACACCCAGGTCCTTATCCATCTCGTACTTATTGCGGGACCCGCCGGGAATCTCGATGATCAAATGCACCAGACCGTCGGCAGGCTGGGGGGGAATGCGACGCAAATCCACAGGCGTTCCTCAAACGGCAGAACATTCTTGATTGTACCGGCAAACGGTTTTCCCCAGCAGCAGCCGCCGAGGACCCCCCAGCCAGGTTCGCCAGGTCCATTCCCACCGCTGCACCTGGTACCCCAACTGGGCATACAGCCGCCGCGCCGCCTGATTGTCCTCCATCACGTGGAGATACACCTGCTCCTGGGGCCAAGCTTGCACCGCCTCCTCGGCCACCTGCAACAAAGCCCGCCCGATACCTTGCCGCCGGTAAGCCGGAGACACCGCCAAATTAGCCAGGTAAATATAGGGCACCTGCAACCATTGCCGCTGGCTGAGTTCCACGGCCCCCACCAGGTGACCATCCCGCCAGGCCCCGATCCAGAGAATCCGGCTCCCCTCCCGCTCCAGGCGTTGGCGGATATCCTGTTCAATGGTGCGTTGCCACAGACCGGCCCACCAACCCCCTGGATTTAGCGGCGGTGGGAAACACTCGGCCAGCAACGCCGCCAGGGGACCCACATCCGGCAGGTCCAACGGTCGAATGTCCAACCCTATCCCTGCTTCGCCAGGAATTTTTCCAGCTCCGCCAGTTGCTCCGCGTCCACCTTGGTCTGCATTGGGCAGAACTTGGGGCCACACATGGAGCAAAACTGGGCCGACTTGAAAATCTCCTCCGGCAGAGTTTCGTCGTGGTATTCCCGCGCCCGTTCCGGGTCCAAGGCCAGCTCAAACTGCCGGTTCCAATCAAAGGCATAGCGCGCCCGCGAAAGTTCGTCATCCCGGTCCCGTGCCCCTGGCCGATGCCGGGCAATATCCGCTGCATGGGCCGCAATTTTATAGGCAATCAACCCGTTGCGCACATCCTCCGCATTGGGCAGACCCAGGTGCTCCTTGGGGGTCACATAGCAGAGCATCGCCGCGCCGTACCACCCCGCCAAAGCCGCCCCAATGGCCGAACTGATGTGGTCATACCCCGGGGCAATATCCGTCACCAGCGGCCCCAACACATAAAACGGCGCCTCGTTGCACTCCTCCATTTGCTTTCTGACGTTGAACTCAATTTGGTCCATGGGCACATGTCCCGGCCCCTCCACCATCACCTGCACATCGTGTTCCCAGGCTTGGCGCGTCAGTTCCCCCAGGGTTTTCAACTCCGCCAGTTGCGCCTCATCCGAGGCATCGTGCAAACACCCCGGCCGCAACGAATCCCCCAGACTAAAGGACACATCGTATTTCTTAAAGATCTCGATAATGTCCCGGAAGTGGGTGTACAGGGGGTTTTGTTGATGGTGGTGCAACATCCAACGGGCCATGATCCCCCCGCCCCGGGAAACAATCCCCGTAATCCGGTTTTTCACCAGGGGTAGGTACTCCATCAAAATCCCCGCGTGGATGGTCATGTAGTCCACCCCCTGCTTAGCCTGCTTTTCAATGACCTCCAAAAACACCTCGGGGGTGAGCTTGTCCAGATTGCCATGCACCGACTCAAAAGCCTGGTAAACGGGCACTGTCCCCACCGGCACCGGCGAATTCCGAATAATGGCCACCCGAATCTCATCCAAATTCCCACCCCCGGTGGACAGGTCCATCACCGTATCCGCCCCGTATTTCACCGCCAGGGCCAGCTTTTCCAACTCCGTCTGAATATCCGACGAATTGGGCGACGCCCCGATATTGGCGTTTACCTTGCAGCGGGCGGCAATGCCAATCCCCATCGGCTCCAGGTTTTCGTGATTGATATTCGCCGGGATGATCATCCGCCCCCGCGCCACCTCCTCCCGAATCAGCTCCGGCGGCAGATTCTCCCGCTGGGCCACATAGCGCATCTCTTCCGTAATAAGGCCCTGGCGCGCATAGTGCATCTGTGTCACGTTGGCCTGACCCCGGCGGGGGGCCACCCAAGCCGTCCGTAAATGAGCCATATATCACCTCTGGAAATATTAGCTTCCCTCCGCCGGCATGACCCGGTTCAGGTTCTCAGGGTATGCTCTCAGCCCCCAAAACAGGGACACCCCTAGCTAAACGTATCCGCTATTTTAACACGGGTTTTCGGGGATGGGCAGGAATTTTCGCTATGGTGGTGGTAGGGGGACGTTGGAGATCACCTGATGGACGTAAAAACGGTGGTGCTGGGATTGACGGTCCTATTTACCCTGGCGACGTTGTACTTCGGCACCCGCAACGGCTTCTACGACACGGATAACTATCACGGCAACGGTTCGGCCCATTGATGCTGGGGTGCCGGGTTTACAGTCCGGGCCATGGGGGGGCGGGGATTTGTTTGGTAGGGCATTTGGGGCCGTACCGCGTCATGTTGGACTGCGGTTTATCCCGGTTAGACCCCTACTTTGACCTGACGCCGCCGGCGGACTGGGTGATTTGCTCCCACGCCCATCCCAACCACGCCCGGGGCATGCTGGCCCTGCACCGCGGGTTTCCCGATTTACCCATCTATACGAGCGAAGTAACCCGGCGGTTGCTGCCCTTGAACTGGCCTGTACAGGAGGGGTTAACGGGGTTGGGCATCGAGTTGCCCTGGCGGTTGCCGGTGCATCTGGCGCCCGATCTGACCGTGGAGTTGATTCCGGCGGGGCATTTACCGGGAGCAGCTTTGGTGTGGCTCCAATACCAGACGCCAGAGCGGGTCTATTCCCTGCTCTACACGGGCAACTGTTGCCTAGCCAACACCCGCCTTGCCGAAGGGTTGCGCCTGGAGGAGCTGCGGGGCCTGCACCCCGATGTACTCATCTTGGATGCCCCGGCCGGCACGCGCAAATATCCCCGGCGCAAGCAACAGGAACACCATTTAGCGGAATGGGTGGTGTGGGCCTTGACCCGGGGGCAGCGGGTGTGTATTGTCGCCGGCGCCATTGGGGACGCCCAAGAAATCCTGCTCATCCTGCGCACCCACTACCTGTTAACGGGCCGGCCGGTGCGGATTGGCGTGGACCCGGCGGTTGCCCGGGGCTGTGATGTCCTCCTGGAACTGCTGGCCTTTTTACCCACCCCCGTACAGAACTTTGCCCGCCACCAGAGCCTTTTTTGGGACGACCGGGTATATCCCCAGAGTCACCGTTGGCAGCCGTCAGAGGCCCCGGATCCCTTCGATATTTTGCTCTGTAGCGACCTACCGGACTGCATCGGCAATAGCGATCAGCGGTGGTGGGTGCTGTGGCCAGAGGAGGTGCCCCTACCCCGGGAAGTTCCCCACCAGACCTACCGCCTGTCGGCCTACAACGACAGCGGGACAACCCTACAATTGCTACACACCCTGCGCCCCCAGCATCTGGTTCTGGTGCATGGGCTGCCCCACTACTTGGGTGACCTAGCCGGATTAGAGGAAGTCCGCAACCGCTATCACGTCCATGTTCCCTTACCGGGGGCCTGGTTGGACTTACCCGTAGGGAGTTGGGTGAGGCATCCCGCGCCGGAACCAGCCGGAAGCTATGAGGGGGAAATCCAGGAAACCCCCAGCGGCATTCGCATCGAACTGCCCCGTACCCTGACAACCGACCCCCGCTGGCAGCCCTTCAGTACCACCGGTCTGGTGGAGGCTCGTTGGCAAGGGGAAGAGCTGGTGCTACGGGGCTTGACCCCCAAGGAGGTCCTAGCGGTAACCCCCACCCCCGGTCGCGCCTGCGCCCACTGTCGCTTCTACCGGGGCCAACGCTGCACCCAACCCGAATCGCCCTTGATGGGCCTACAGGTGGCCCCCGACGGCTACTGCGACGCCTTCACACCCGCTACTTAACCACGCGCCAGAGTTTGATGGTGTTGTCGCGACTGCCGCTGGCGAGCCACTGCTGGTCCGGGCTAAAGGCCAGACAAGTCACCCCCTTTTCGTGGCCCTTTAAGGTCATCAACGGCGCATAGGTTTGGCCGTCCCAGATGCGGATATCCCCTTCCCAACCGCCGCTGGCCAGATAGCGTCCCTGGGGACTGTAGGCCATCGCCCGCACCCCCTCCCGATGGCCCGTCAAGGTGGCAATGGGGTCGCCGTTGTGCAAATGCCACAGGTGCACGGCCGTATCCTCCCCCCCTGCTGCGATCACTCGCCCGTTGGGACTGACCACCACCGCATTGAAGCCACTGCCGCTAAAACTACTCGGCCCTACGATGTTGCGCAGGGGGTCACCCCCATCCGTCAGCCACACCTTCACCGTATTATCCCAACTGGCACTGACCAGCAACCGCCCGTCCCCCGTGAAGGCGACCGAACGGACATAGCTGCCGTGCCCCCTCAAGGTCGTCAACAAGGCTCCGTTATCCACCTGCCACAGCTTCACCGTCTGGTCCTCGCTGGCGCTGGCCAGGACCAACCCATCCGGGCGCATCGCCAAGGCATCAATCGTCCCCCCGTGTTTGGTGAACAGACTGCCCAGGGTGCGCACCGGCTTCTCCCCCGGCAACTGCCACAGTTTAATCACCCGGTCCTCCCCCGCCGCCGCCAGCCATCGGCCATCGGCACTCAACGCCAAAGCGTGGATCCCGCCAGGATGACCGCTGCCCCACTGCAAAGGTCGAGGATAGACCAGGCTGCTCAAATTCCAGCAAAAAATGGCCCCATCCCGCCCGCAACTGAACAGGAAGCGGCCATCAGGGCTAAAGCACAGCCCCTTGACCCAGTGGGTGTGCCCCGTCAAGGTATGCACACAGGGCCAGAGGGATTCCGACTGGACGGTCGTGACCTGGGAAGGGGGGGTCGGTGGTCGCAAAGGTCCGGTGTTGGTGGCCAAGCGACTGGGTTGCCTGGGTGGAAATGTACCACTGGTCCCTGGGGGAACTGTTCCGCCTGTGTCCCTAACGGTAACCGGCGGCGAGGTGCCCAATTTCCCCAAACCCGGCAAGGGATTCACCGGCGTCCCCAGGACCCCCAACCGTCCCAGGCGCGGCCTAGATGGGGAAGCCGATTCCATCCGCTGTAGGGCGGTCAAGGCCTCGTCTGCCGAAGCAAACCGTTGACCTGGCAGGCGCTGCACCAACCTATCCAAAAAGGCCATCATGTCTTCACTCAGGGGTTGTTTGAGGGCCTCCCGCCACAGCCAAGTATTTTCCCGAATGCTGAATAACTTGGCCGGGGAGATACCCGTCAGCAGGTAGATGCAGGTGGCGCCCAAACCGTATAGGTCACTGGCGTAAACGGCCTTGCCCATCATCTGTTCCGGCGCAGCAAACCCACTACTGCCAATGGCCGTACTAGTTTTGAACAGCCCCGATTCCTGGACAAACTTCACCGCGCCAAAATCCACCAGAAACAGTTTTTGGTCTGCTGCTTGCCGGATGATGTTCTTGGGTTTGATGTCCCGGTGAATGACTTTCTCCTTGTGGATATAAGCCAGCACCGGGAGTAAATCGGCCAGCAATTGGTAAATTTTGCCTTCGTCAAAGGGACCCTGTCGGAGTAATTCTTCCGCCAAGTCTTGACCATCAATAAATTTCTGCACCAGATAGGGACGCCCATCCAGGACAAAGTAGGCCAATAGATCCGGGATTTGCGGGTGGTTCCCTAAACGGTCCAGATGCACCGCCTCCTGTTCAAACAGGGCGATCGCTTTCTGCATCTGGTCCGGCGAGGTAATGACTTGGGGCTGAAATAACTTAATGACACACCGGGGGCGGGAAGGGATGCCCTCATCCACCGCCTGAAAGGTACGACCGAAACTACCCCTACCGATCGGTTTAATGGCGCGATAACGTCCCTTGAGGACGAGGGGACTGCCACAGGCGCTACAGGTCAGGGCATCGGGCGGATTGACTGGGGCCGGACAGTCGGGGTTCAGGCAATAACTCATGGTTGGGGGGGAAGGGCTTGCTGACCACCTTTATCATAACCCTTGGGGCGAAGGAGGCCAGGGGTCATCCCCGGCGAGAGCGCCACTGGACGGGCCATAAGGACTTCTTTTCCTAGGTTATAAGGACTTTTTTTTGCACGCCGGAACCACCTGTGGCATGATGGGAGATGGCGATGGGTGAGGGGACGACCACGTGTTAGAGCTCAAAGGTTACGACTACCTACTAGTGTTCCTGCTAGTGTGTAGCTTGGTACCCATTGCAGCGCTGGGTTTGTCAGCTTGGATCCGCCCCAAGGGAACCGGTCCAGAGCGACGCACTAACTATGAATCGGGGATGGAACCGCTGGGGGAAGCCTGGGTGCAGTTTAATATCCGTTACTACATGTTTGCCCTGGTATTTGTAGTGTTTGATGTGGAGACGGTTTTTCTTTATCCCTGGGCGGTAGCCTTTAACCAATTGGGTTTGTTGGCCTTCGTTGAAGCTTTAATTTTTATTGCTATCCTAGTAGTAGCACTGGTTTATGCCTGGCGCAAAGGAGCTTTGGAATGGTCATGACGCCGACGTTTGGGGATGCCAAAATTCTCAATCCCGTGGACCGACCGCAAGTTACTCAGGACTTGGCCAATAATGTGATTTTAACGACCCTCAATGACCTGTATGATTGGGCGCGGCTGTCTAGTTTATGGCCCCTTTTGTATGGTACCAGTTGTTGTTTTATCGAGTTTGCGGCGTTGATCGGTTCCCGGTTTGATTTTGACCGGTTTGGGTTAATTCCCCGGTCGAGTCCGCGGCAGGCGGATTTGATCATTACGGCGGGGACGATCACGATGAAGATGGCGCCGGCTCTGGTGCGGTTGTACGAGCAGATGCCGGACCCCAAGTATGTGATTGCCATGGGGGCCTGCACGATTACCGGGGGGATGTTCAGCACGGATTCCTACACGGTGGTGCGCGGAGTGGACAAGGTGATCCCCGTGGATGTTTATCTACCAGGTTGCCCGCCCAAGCCGGAGGCCATCATTGATGCCATCATCAAGCTGCGCAAGAAGATTGCCCAGGAGGATGTGCGGGAGCGGCGGTTGTACGAGCAGACGCACCGGTATTTTACGGTGAAGCACGAGTTGAAGGTGGTGCCGCCGGTGCATACGGGGCAGTATTTGCAAAGCCCGACGCGGCAAGCGCCCCCCTTGGAATTAGCCCAGGCGATGGGGATGCCGGTTCCCCCTGCGTTACAAGGTCAAGCGGCGGAGGTGGCCCGTGGCGGAAACGACTGAGCAGCTAACGACAACGGAGGTTGGCCCGATTTCCCGCTGGCTAACGGAACAGGGGTTTGCCCATACCTATATGGGGCGGGACCATCAGGGGGTAGAAATTCTGCGGGTGGAACGGGAGGTGTTGCTGCCGATTGCAACGGCCCTGTATGGGTACGGGTTCAACTACCTGCGCTGCCAGGGGGGATATGACGTGGGGCCGGGGCAGGACCTGGTGAGTTTCTATTACCTGGTAAAGCTGGCGGATAATGCGGACCGGCCGGAGGAGGTTTGCCTCAAGGTTTTTCTGCCCCGTCATGACCCGAAGGTGCCGTCGGTGTATTGGATTTGGCGGACGGCGGACTGGCAGGAGCGGGAAACCTACGACCTCTACGGCATTGAATACATCGGGCACCCGCACCTGAAACGCATCTTGCTGCCGGAGGACTGGGTGGGCTGGCCCATGCGCAAGGACTACATCACGCCGGACTTTTACGAGTTGCAGGATGCCTATTAGGCGGATGACCACCCATCTCTGCGAAACCGACTTCTATCGGTGGACGCAGCGGCAGGCTACCGACGGGAACGCCAATTTGATTTGTTAGATAGAGATGGTGTCTTTGGGTCGCCGGGAAAAACGGAAACTGTTAATTCGTTTTCGTTTATTTGCTCAAGTGGCGCTACCTGCCGGCGTGGCGATCCAAAAGTTGGGTTTATAGGGCGTGGCAACAGCGGCGGCGTATCCAAAACCCGTACCTTAAACGCCTTGGATTTGCTTGCGAGAAACCCCTCGACCCAGAAACATTGCCCCATGAAACTGCACTTGTCCCAGACCAGGCCATCGCCAAATGGGGCCTAAGACCCGTTAGGGTGGCGGTTTACCCGTAGTTTTCAACAACAGCACCTGGTCCCGTTGGTCCGTCTCCGTCAAATACACGCGCACCATTTCTTCGCGGGATGTTGGGACCACTTTACCGATGAAGTCGGGGTGGATGGGCAATTCCCGGTGTCCCCGGTCCACCAACACGGCCAGCCGTACCATGCGGGGGCGTCCGTGGTCCTTGATGGCTTCTAGAGCGGCCCGGACCGTGCGACCACTGTAAATCACATCGTCCACCAGCACCACCACCCGGCCGGTCACGTCAAAGGGTACTTGGGTCGGAGCCGGCGTGCGCGCCCCAATCCGGTCCAAGTCATCCCGATAAAAAGTAATGTCCAAATTGCCCACCGGCACCGTCACCCCTTCCCACTGCCGGATAGTATAGGCCAAGCGTTGGGCTAGGGGCACCCCCCGCGTGTATATCCCCAACAAACGTAAATCCTCTAGGTTGGGGGTCGCTTCGATAACCTGCGTCGTTAACCGGTTGAGGGTACGCCGTAACTCCTCCGCTGAGAATAACTCTACCTCCACAGCGTACCGCCGTCGTCAAACCTAAAATGACCCGGAGGCCACGCCTGTTACAAGCATCCCTTAGTGCTGCTGCCTTCCGGCCCTGACACGGTTCAGGCGTTGAAACCGCATGGTTCCAGGTCAAGTTCTATTATAGATAAATCCTTATGACCATGGAAAGCCCATCCCTGGCGTCTCGGCAACACCTGGGTTTATCCCTGTGTTAGAGTAATGGGCAGGTGGACGCAGGTTAGGAGTCTATGCTGTTGAACGAACTCAACCCCATCCTCCAGGAGTTCATGCGGCAACCGACGGCCTTTTTGGGAGGATTTGTGTCGGGATTGTTGGGTTTGGATCTGCAACAGGACCCCCTCAAGTCTTGGCTGGAACGGCAGATGTCCACCCCGCAACCGCCCTCGGCATCCCCCCCACCCCCCAGCGGTCCCCAGCGCATCTCAATTGACTAGACTGCGGGGACGACCGGCCACGACCTCCCGAATCCGGTAGATGGGTCGGCCCTGGGACTCATGGTAAGTGCGCATCAATAATTCCGCCAGCAGGCCGAAACAGAACAACTGTAACCCCGAGGTCACTGCCAGTCCCGCCAAAAACAGCAAGGGACGTTGACCAATGCTCTGCCCCCAGACCCCCTTGAGAAGCGCCAGATAGGTCCCTAACCCTAGCCCCAGCAGCAAAAACAGTAGCCCCACCAGACCGAAGACATGCATGGGGCGGGTCAGAAAGGTCTTTATAAAGGCAATGGTCAGCAGGTCCATCAGCACTCGGAACGTGCGCCCCAAACCATATTTGCTGCGGCCAAAACGCCGGGGATGATGACGCACGGGAATTTCCGTAATCCGCGCCCCTTCGATGTCCGCCAGGGCAGGCAGAAAGCGATGGAGTTCCCCGTACAGGTGCATATCTCGCAGGACTTCGCGCCGGTAGGCCTTGAGGGTGCAGCCGTAGTCGTGCAAACGCACACCCGTCACCTGCCCAATCAGCCAGTTGGCCACCCGCGAGGGCAGCAACCGGGTTAACCCAGGGTCTTGCCGGTGCTGTCGCCAGCCGCACACCAGGTCGTAGCCCTCATTCAACTTGGCCACCAGCCGGGGAATGTCCTGGGGGTCGTTTTGTAAATCCCCGTCTAGGGTCACCACCACATCGCCGGTAGCCTGGTCGAATCCCGCCGCCAGGGCCGCCGTTTGCCCGTAATTGCGTCGCAGCACCACCACCTTCAGGTCGTAGCGCTCCTGGGCCAAATGCCGCAACCGCTCCGTAGAACCGTCCCGCGACCCGTCATCTACGCAAATCACCTCGTAATCCCATCCCATCTTTTGCAGCACGTCTGTCACGGCGGGAATCAGGTGAGGGATGTTCTCCACTTCGTTGTAGATGGGGATGACGACGGACAGGCGCTGCATAATTGGCTCTCACTTTGGCCTTATTGTAGGACATGGTGAAACCCTTGACCCTGTCGTTGTGTAAAGGTGACTGCTCCTATCCTGGAACTGGACCTCACTTGGCAGGGGATTGACCCGGTGTGGGTGGCCCTCCCCTGGCAGGCCTGGTTCACTGAGTGGCTGAGTTACCTACCCCGGCCACCGGCACCCAGTTATGAAATCGGCCTACGTCTGACCGATGACCAGGAAATCCAGGCCCTCAACCGGGACTACCGGGGGCAAGACCGACCGACCGATGTCCTGGCCTTTAGCGCCCTGGAGACGGAAACCCCCCTGGCGCCGGAAATGCCCCTATTTCTGGGCGATATTGTGATTTCCGTAGAGACAGCCCAACGCCAAGCCCCGGCGGGACAAGTGCGGGAGGAACTGGCCTGGCTGGCGGCCCATGGATTACTGCACCTGTTGGGATGGGACCATCCGGACGACGCAGCCCTGGAAACCATGCTGGCCCAACAGCGGCAGTTATTACAAGCGGTGGGTTTAACCGAGCCAGAGACCTATCGCCAAGAGCACTCCCCCGATGGCATGTAGCCCCACCGCCAAGGGCATCGCTCCCCCACTGGCCGGTCCTGCATAGGTCCGCCACAAAAAGGTCACCAATCGCCAGGCCAAGGGAAAGCTGAGGCCAAACAGTAGGGTTGGCACGGGCAACAGGCCAATGAGTACACCCACCAGCACCAAAGCATAAGCCGGCAAGACCACCCAGGGATAGACCCGACTGGCCCGGTAGGGACCTAATTTCACCACAGGGGAGCGTTTCCCCGCCCGGCGGTCATCCTCCACCTGGGGAAAGTGATGGGCAAAGATGATGCCGGTCACCAGACACCCCACCACCAGCGACGCCCAAAAGGCCATCCAGGTCAACCGACCCAACTGGGCATAGCTAGCAGCCAGCGTTGCCAGCGGGCCGAAAGCGATAAAGGTCATGGGTTCCCCCCAGCCCCGGTAGGCCAAGCGTAACGGCGGTCCCTGGTAGGCATAACCCAAGGCAATCCCCGCCCCGGCGATCAGCAAAATCCCATGGCCCGGATGTAGAGCATCCACCACATAGATACAGAGGACCCCCAGCGCCAGGCAGGACCAGGCGATCAAATGCAGCAGACCTGGCCGCCCCGTCAGGTTTACCAAAGAGGACGGTTTATTGACGTCCACCCCCGTCTCAGCGTCGTAAATGTCATTGGTGATGTTCAACCAGGCCTGCAACAACACCTCGCCGGCCAACACCCAGGCAAACGTTGACCAGGAAAACCGCTGAGGCGCTTCGGCGTAGGCAGCGGCGCTCCCCACCAGCACCGGAATCACAGCCGCCGTGTAGATCAGGGGATTGACGGCCTGGAACCACAGCTCACGTCGAGCAGCAACGGTCATAGGAATCAGCGCGGTCACACGCAGTACGTTTTCACCATAGCACCAGAGGGACTGCCGGATAATAGAAACAGGCTACTTTGTTCCCTACCTATGGTTACTCCGGCCCAACTGATCACCCCGGCGGAACTGGTAGCCCATCTGGACGACCCCGAAGTGATACTGATTGACTGTCGGTTCAACCTCACCCAACCGGACTGGGGCCGCCAGCAATATCACCAGAGCCACATCCCCGGGGCTGTTTACCTAGACCTGAACCGGGATTTGTCTGGTCCGGTGAGTGCCACCAGCGGCCGCCATCCCTTGCCTGACATCCCCACGTTTGTCGCCAAACTGGTGGCCTTGGGATTGACCCCCGCCAAGCTAGTCATTGCCTATGACCAGGGGCAGTTGGCCTACGCCGCCCGCCTGTGGTGGTTGTTGCGTTATGTAGGCCACGAACGGGTTGCTCTTTTGGCGGGAGGTTGGGAGGCCTACATCCGCGCCGGCTATCCCACCAGTTCTGACCGACCTGCCCCCCACCCCGGCCAGTTTACACCCCACCTGCAACCTCAGTACCTGGCCACCTACGCCGATGTAGTTGCCGCCCAGCAGGACCCCACCGTCCTGTTGGTGGATGCCCGGGAAGCCCGCCGTTATCGGGGTGAATGGGAACCCCTTGACCCAATAGCCGGCCATATCCCTGGGGCCATTAACCTGCCCTGGCTGGAACTATTGCCCCCTCAGCCCTACGCCCAACGCTGGCGCGACGTCCATCACCACCGGGAGGTGATCTGTTACTGCGGTTCCGGAGTCACCGCCTGCGTGAATCTCCTGACCCTGGAGTGGGCCGGTTTTCCCCCTGGTCGCCTGTACGTAGGTGGCTGGAGCCAGTGGTGCCGCCTTAGCCAAACCGACCACTGACATAATCCCGCGTGGCCTGTTGCTTAGGAGTGCTAAAGATGGTTTTGGTCGTGTCGAATTCCACCAAATAGCCCACCTTGCCCCCCTTGGGCGTCGGTTCGGCGTTGAAAAAGGCCGTGTAGTCCGAGATCCGTGAAGCCTGCTGCATGTTATGGGTCACGATCACGATGGTGTAATGGGCCTTCAATTCGTGCATGAGTTCTTCAATTTTGAGGGTGGAAATCGGGTCCAGGGCTGAGCAAGGTTCATCCATTAACACCACCTCCGGCTCTACGGCAATCGCCCGGGCAATGCACAGCCGCTGTTGTTGCCCCCCCGACAACGACAGGCCGCTCTCGTTCAACTTATCCTTGACCTCATCCCACAGGGCCGCCCGCCGCAAGGAACGCTCCACCAACTCATCCAAATCCCCCTTGTAGTTCATCACCCGCGCTCCGTAGGCCACATTGTCGTAGATGGACTTGGGAAACGGGTTCGGCTTTTGAAACACCATCCCGACGCGGCGCCGCACCTCCACCGGGTCAATATCCGGGTCGTAAATGTTCTTGCCGTGGTAGGTGATCTGCCCTTCCAAGCGAAACGACGGGATCAAGTCATTCAACCGGTTCAAACAACGCAGAATCGTACTTTTGCCACAACCCGACGGGCCAATAAACGCCGTGATTTGGTTTTGGGGAATGTATAGGGAAACATCCCGCACCGCCTTGAACTGGCCATAGTAAATGTTGGCGTTTTCGATGCGAAAGACCGGTTCGCCATGAGGGGTTGCGTCGCTGACCATTAGTCCACCTCCAGAACGCTAACGCTGAACATACCGACGAATCACCAGACGGGAGGCCACACTGGCCAGCAAAACCAGCATCAACAGGAAAAAAGACGCGGCCCAGGCCAGCTCCTGTTGCGGTCGGTAGGGCACCGTGGCGAAGTTGTAAACCAGCACGGACAAAGTGGCAATCGGTTCGAACAAACTGCGGGGCCAAAAAGTGGAAAACAGGGCCGTAAAAATCAAAGCCGCTGTATCTCCCATCGCCCGGGCCATCGCCAGGATCACCCCCGTAACAATCCCCGGTAGCGCCGCTGGCAATACCACCCGGAAGATGGTGTAGTAGTTCGACGCCCCCAACCCCACCGAAGCCCAGCGCACCTCCCGGGGCACCAGCTTCAGGGCCTCATCCGCCGTGCGCACAACTGTCGGCAGCATCAACACCGCCAGGGCCACCCCCGCCGCCATAGCCGAATAGCCAAAAATCCCCGTCACCACCAGCAACCCATAGGCAAACACCCCAGCAATAATCGAAGGCACCCCCGCCAGCACATTCACCCCGAAGCGCACCCAGCGGGCGATTTCCTTTTGCCGGTCATCCGCGTTGCTAAACTCCGACAAATACACCGCCGTCAGCATCCCAAACGGCACAGAAATAACCGTCCCCAGCAGTACCACCAAAACCGTCCCGATCAGGGCATTGCCAAACCCACCCCCCGACAACCCCGGCGGCGGCGGCAGTTTGGTCAATAAATCCAGTCCAAAACGGCTGATCCCCCGCACCAGCACGAAGCCCAGCACCGCAAACAGGGGCGTCAGGGTCAGCAGGGCGCACAAAGCCACCAGCCCCGTCATCAACCAGCCGACCATCGTGCGGAACCGTAGCCGCTTGCGAAGGGACTGCACCTGGGGATGCTCGGTCATCATCATTGGCCCACCTTCATTCATACTTCGCCCGCAGCCGTTGGATGATCAGCTCCGCCAGGATATTCACCAGCAGCGTCATGAGCATGAGCAAGAGCGCCGCATACATCAACGCCGACACCTGAATCCCCCGCGCTTCAGGAAACTGATTCGCCAACAAAGACGCAATCGTATTGGCCGGCGCCAGCAACGAAACATTCAACTGATTGGCGTTGCCGATGAGCATGGTGGCCGCCATAGTTTCCCCCAGCGCCCGCCCCAGGCCCAGCATCGTCCCCCCAATGATCCCGGAGATGGCCGCCGGAATCAGTACCCGAAAAATCGTCCACCACCGGGTCGCCCCCAAACCCAAGGACGCTTGACGCAACTCCGGCGACACCGCCTCCAGGGAATCCTTGGCAATCGACGTCAAAATCGGCAGCACCATGATGGCCAGCACCAACGATGCCGGCAACATCCCCGGTCCCACCGGCTCGGTACCAAACAGGGGCAGCCAACCCAGATGGGCATGCAACCAGTGACCCACCGGCAGCAGCGCCGGAATCAGCACATAAATCCCCCACAACCCGTACACCACACTGGGAATCGCCGCCAGCAACTCCACCAGAAAAGAAATGGCCATACGCGGCTGGGGCGGGATGAAATCTTCGCTTAAGAAAATGGCCGTCCCTAACCCCAGGGGCACCGCAATCAGCAGGGCAATGATGGAACTGACCAGCGTGCCATAGAGCATGGGCAACACACCGAAATCCTCCCGCCCCGGCACCGGATTCCAGGCCGAATGGATCAGAAACCCCAGCCCAAACCGCTGCAACGCCGGCACCGCCTGCCAGGCAATCACCAGCCCGATAAAAGCCAGCAACACCGCCGTTGCCACCGCTAGGGCCAGCGTCAAACGCACAAACAGCCGGTCGATCAACCGCTCCCGGGGAGAGCGGGACCGCCGACCCATCTCCGCCGGGACAGGGGTTGCTGTGGTCATGCGGCGTTCTTCAGGGTAATGGTGTACTTGTCGCTGATGACGTCAGCCGCTTTGGCGATCCGCTCCCGCACCGTCTTGGGCAAGGGGATGTACCCCAAGCTATCCGCCACCTGTTGCCCCTCATTCAAACCATACTCAATCCACACCTCCAGCGCCACCGCCTTGTCCGGGTCCGGCTGCTGTCGGTAATGCAACTGCCAGGTGTAGGTGACGATGGGGTAGGAATTCTCCCCCTCCGGGTCGCTAATAAAAGCCAGCATATTTTCCGGCAGTTCAACCGCCGCCAAGGTAGCCGCACCGGTTTCCGGCCCAGCCTGGACAAAGTTGCCTGCTTTATTTTCCAGGGCCGCCGTATTCAGTTCGTTGGTCTTGGCGTAGCCATACTCCACATAGCCAATCGCACCGGCGGTTTGCTGGATCTGGGCCGTCACCCCCTCATTGCCACGGGCGCCCACAAAATTCCCTGTCTTGGGCCACTGGATGGTCGTCCCCTCACCGAATTGCCTTTGCCACTCCGGGCTAATGGCGCTCAGGTGCTTGGTAAAGACTGCCGTTGTCCCACTGCCATCGGAGCGGTGTACCACCGTAATCGGCTGGTCGGGGAGATTCACCCCCGGATTGGCCGCTGCAATTTTCGGGTCATTCCACCGGCGAATCTGACCGCTGAAAATGCCCACGTAGGCTTCCCGGGTCAGTTTCAAGCCATCCGGCACCCCCGGCACATTGTAAGCCACCACAATACTCCCCGCCGTCATGGGCAGCATCAACACCCCCCGTTGTATCTTGGGGATGTCCTTTTCGGGTAGGCCGATGTCACTGGCAGCAAAATCCACGTTCTGCTGGATAAAATTTTCGATCCCCGCGCCGCTGCCTTGGGACTGGTAATCCACCCGAATTTGGTTGTGCTTTTGAGCCAACCCCACTGCCCAGTTAGTGTATAAGGGCGCCGGGAAGGAGGCTCCCAGTCCCACAAGACTAACATCACCTGCCAGGGGCAACTCCGACATAGGCCCGCCGCCAAAATCACAGGCCGCCGTTAGCCCCGCCACCACTGCAAACAGGGCCAAAAAGCTCATCAACCGTCGTGGTAAACCAAACCATCTTTTGGGCATCTTCCTATCCTCCAACCCCCTTTCTGATACGGAGTAGCCCCCAATTAGGTTCACTTCCTTGACAATCAGCCCACAGCCGTCTTCGCCGAGAACTTACCATGCCTTGGTAAAGAAAAGGTTATAGAAGGGGTAAAATTCAGTTCAGTTATTAATCAGCGCCAGGGGTGGGGGGAATGTAAGCGGCCACCTGCCTTTTCAAAAACTGCACTGCGCTCATAAAACCGTTGTTGCGAGACGGCGTCAGGCTCACATCCAGCCCCGTCAATTTGATGAAATCAGGGGGCACCGCTAAAATTTCTGCCGGTGTCAGACCACCCAACCCCAAGACTAGGATCGCCAGCAAACCCTTGACCAATTGGGAGTCCGCATCAGCGTCAATGTGCACCCGCCCCTGCTCGTCCAAATGGGTCGCCAGCCAGGCCTGGGAGACACACCCCTTGACCTGATAGTCCGGCACACGCTGGGTCTCGGGAAACGGCGGCAACTTCTGGCCGTAGCGAATCAGTAATTCGTATTTCATCCGCGCCGGATTGGCCCGCTGGAGCCGTTCCACAATTGCCTGCAACGACGGCGGCAAACCGGTCACCGATTCGGGCATGGCCACGTCCGCAACTGAATGTACCCCCATTGTAACCAGCCACCTCACCCCCGCCCAAGGTGCAGGACTCGTGACGAAGACCGGGAGTTATCCAGGGGTTTCACAAAATTTAACCCCAATTTAATCTTCATCTGGCACACTTGCCCGCTTGGCTCGCCCTAGGGAAATTACCTAAGTAAAATTACGATGCTACCGACCTTGAGCGTCCCGCTCCTAAGAGAAATTAGGGAATGTTACCAGTATTTTATACTTATTTTGTTAGTACAAAAGCAAGCTTATACTAGGCTATAAGCCTGGGCAGGAGTCTGGCAAATGCCCGTCTAGAGCTGTTAAGCTGAAAAGCAAATGTCCTAGGTTATTCAATGGTTAAGAAATGTTGCAGGATTTGCAAAGGATTATTAAAATTGAGAAACGCGTACCTGTAGGTTCACGGTCACAGGAGGTGGCGATGGCGGGTCAGGCGTTTCCGGTTGCGGATTTGGGGGCGGTGTTGTCAAAGGTCGAGGGTCAGCGTTTAGCGGGGGAACTGCAACTCAGCAACGGTCGGCAGCAATGGCGGTTGTGGTTTTTTGGGGGCCGGTTGTTGTGGGCCACTGGGGGTGTCCATCGCTATCGGCGCTGGCGGCGGTTAACCCAACGACTGGCTCCAGAGCTGGCCCAGCAGGCGGGCAAACCGGAGGCGCCCTGGGAGTACGAGGCCCTGTTGGCGGCGCTTACCGCTAGGCAGATCTCCCGGGAGCAAGCCCAGCAGGTGATCCAGGGGGCGGTAACGGAGGTATTTTTTGACCTGGCCCAGACGTTGACCTTAGCCCAGCTGGGGGTCGGGCAGGTGCGGGGCTTGTGGGATACGGAGGCGCGTTTGCCGGGAGAAATGGTTTTGCTGGGGCCGACGGCGGAATGGCAGCGGGTGATGCGCCTGTGGCAGCAGTGGCAGCAGGTGGGGTTGCGGGCTACGTCCCCGGATATGGCGCCCCGGTTGAACGACCAGCGGCGGTTGGCGCAGCGGGTGCGTCCCCAGACCTATCTCACCTTGAGTCGCCTGTGCGATGGGGACCATACGTTCTGGGATTTGGCCCTGGAGACGGGAGCCGAACTGCCGTTGGTGGGGCAATCGCTGCTGGCGTTGGTGCGGGAAGGTTACCTGCGATTGGAGCAGGTGGCGGACTTGGCGCCCCCGGCAGAAACCCAACCCAAGGCCCTGGTGGCCTGTGTGGATGACAGCCCGGTGTGTTTGCGCAATGTGGTGCAGGCCCTGGGGGAGGTCTTTGAGGTCCTGACGCTGGAGGACCCGCTGCGGGGGTTGGGGACCTTGATCCAGGCGCGCCCCCAGTTGATCTTCCTAGACTGGTTGTTTCCTGAGGTCAACGGTTTGGAAATCTGTGCCCTGTTGCGCAAGGCGCCGGGGTTGAAGGAGGTACCGATTGTGTTGCTCACGGCCAACGGGGGGTTGCTGGACCGGGCGCGGGCGCGTTTGGCTGGGGCCAACGAGGTCCTGGAAAAACCGGCGACGCCGGAACAACTGCGGGCGGTGGCGGAGCGCTATATCGCCAAGGCACCGGTTTCCCGCTAACTATGGCAAATTAAAGTTGGCCGTATGACCTGGGTTGGACCGGTGGGGAGCCGTTCCTGGTGGTTGTGGCGTGTCCTATTAATTACTCCTACCCTGTGGCTGGGTGTATTTTTTGTCCTGCCCCTGGGGCTGTTGGTGGTCTATAGTTTTTTGACCTCCCAGGGCTATGGCAATGTGGCTTGGCAGTGGACGGCGGCGAATTACCTGCGTCTGGGGAATCCTACCTACCTGGAGATTTTCCTGCGGTCGGTGGCGTTGGCTGTGGGAACGACGGTGGCCTGTCTGGTGTTGGGGTATCCGTTGGCCTTGTGGTTGGTTACGCAACCGCGTCCCCGCCGCACGGTGCTGTTGTTGTTGGTGATCATCCCTTTTTGGACCAATTTTTTGGTGCGCACCTACGCCTGGATGGTGCTGTTGGGCCAGCAGGGGGTCATTAATTCTCTGTTGCTGCACCTGGGGTTGATTCGCGAGCCGTTGAACCTGTTGTTTACCCCTTTGGCGGTGGGGATCGGGCTGGTGTATGGGTATTTGCCTTTTATGGTTCTACCTTTGTATAGTGCGCTGGAGAAGTTTGATTTTACCCTGGTGTGGGCGGCCCAGGATTTGGGGGCCAATTTCTGGCAGGTGTTTTATTGGGTGTTGCTCCCGTTAAGTGCACGGGGCATCACGGCGGGATGTCTGTTGGTTTTTATTCCGGCGGTGGGTAGTTTTATCATTCCCGATCTTTTGGGGGGTGCCAAAAGTTTAATGGTGGGCAATCTGGTGCAGAGTCAGTTTTTGAAAACCCTGGATTGGCCATTGGGGGCGGCCTTGTCGGTGGCGCTGATGGCCTTGATCGTCATCCCGCTCCTGGGGTATTTGCGCCTGGGGGAATCCCGGGAACCCTGGCATTTCACCGGTTGAGGCTGGCGGAAAATGCTACAACTGGATACAGGGAGGCTTGTGGCAGGGCGCCCTCTTGGGGGACACTGGTACTGACAACCGCAAGGGAGGGACAGGTTATGAAGCGGGTGCTGGCGATCATTCTGGGTGGAGGTGCGGGGACACGGCTTTACCCCTTGACCAAGCTGCGCGCCAAGCCGGCGGTTCCCTTGGCGGGTAAGTACCGGTTGATTGATATTCCCATCAGCAATTGCATCAATTCCGAGATTCACAAAATTTACGTTTTGACCCAGTACAACTCAGCGTCTTTGAATCGCCACCTCAACCGCACTTACGTGTTTGCCGGCTTTTTAGATGGGTTTGTGGAGGTGCTGGCGGCTCAGCAAACGCCGGATAATCCCGGGTGGTTCCAGGGGACAGCGGATGCGGTGCGCCAATACATGTGGCTGTTTGAGACCTGGGATGTGGACCAGTATTTGATCCTGTCGGGGGACCACCTGTACCGTATGGACTACCGGCAGTTTATCGGCCATCACATCCGCACTAACGCCGATATTACCCTGTCGGTGATTCCGGTGGAGGAGAAGCGGGCTTCGGCGTTTGGCCTGCTGAAGATTGATGAAACGGGACGGGTGGTGGATTTCCGGGAAAAACCCAAGGGGGATGCCCTATACGCCATGCGGGTGGATACGACGCAACTGGGGTTGTCTCTGGAGGAAGCCCTGCGCAAACCCTACATCGCTTCGATGGGGATTTATGTGTTCAACAAAGACATTCTCAAGAAGTTGTTGATGGAGGACCCCAGTCGCACGGATTTCGGCAAGGAGGTGATTCCCGCCGCCATCAAGGATTACAACATCCAGGTGTATTTGTTTACGGATTACTGGGAGGACATCGGCACGATTGAGTCTTTTTACGAGGCAAATTTGGCGCTGACCAAGCAGCCCAATCCCCCCTTTAGCTTCTACGACGAAAAGGCCCCGATTTATACCCGCTCGCGCTACCTGCCCCCCTCGAAGTTGTTGAACTGCGAAATTGTGGAATCCCTCATTAGTGATGGCTGTATTTTGAAGGAGTGCCGGGTGCGCCATTCGGTGTTGGGGGTGCGCTCGCGGATTCAGTCTGGCTGTGTGATTGAAGATACGTTGGTGATGGGGGCGGACTTTTACGAACCCTATGAACAACGGTTTCCTGACCCCCTGGATTCTCACATTCCAGTGGGAATTGGGGAAAATACGGTGATTCGCCGCTGTATCGTGGATAAAAATGCCCGTATCGGTCGGGATGTGCAGATTATTAACAAAGATTGGGTACAGGAGGCGGACCGGGAGGCTTTGGGGTTTTATATCCGCAGCGGTATTGTGGTGGTGATTAAAAATGCCACCATTCCCGATGGGATGATTATCTAAGGTGGGAATGTTGCCCTGTTTGCGACCGGATTTGGCCGGTTTGACAGTCTATCATCCCCCGGTGCGGGAAAGCGGGCTGGATTGGCTCGACGGGAATGAATCCCCCTGGGATTGGCCGCCGGCGCTCAAGGAAAAACTGGTCTGGCTTTACCGGCAGGACATCCACAACAACCGCTATCCCGACAGCGCCCACACCGACTTGAAACAGGAGTTGCTGCAGTACTTAAGGGAACAACTGGAAGCGGATGCCCCAAACCAACTCACCGTTGATTGGTTGACTATTGGCAACGGCTCTGATGAGTTGATTCGCTCGATTTTGATTGCGACTTGTTTAGGGCAAAACGCCGGGATTCTCATCGCCGAACCCACCTTTTCCATGTACAAAATCCTGGCGCGAACCTTGGGGATTCCGGTATGGGATGCCGGGCGCGCGGAGGGGTTTGCCATGGATTTGACCCGGGCCGACCAATTGATCCGGCAAGAACCTATCCGGGTGGTGTTTGTGGTGCATCCCAATTCCCCCACTGGTAATGGGCTAACGGCGGCGGAGCGGGCCTGGCTGCAGCAGTTGCCCCCACAGGTGCTGGTGGTGGTTGACGAGGCCTACTTTGAATTCAGCCAAGATACCCTGTTGCCGGTGTTGCTTCGCCATCCCAACTGGCTGATTTTGCGTACCTTTTCTAAGGCGTTTCGCCTGGCCAATTTGCGCATTGGTTATGCCGTTGCCCATCCCGAGGTGACCAAGGCCCTGGAGCAGGTGCGGTTGCCCTACAACCTGAGTGGGTTTTCGTTGCTGGCGGCCCAACTGGCGCTGGCGCAACGCCGTCCCCTACTGAGTGTCATCCCGGAGATTCTCACTGAACGAGAGCGGGTCTTGGCTCAACTGCGCCGGCTTCCTGGTCTGCAAACCTGGCCCAGTCAGGGGAATTTTCTGTTTATCCGGCCCACGGGGGTCACGCCCGAGCAGCTCCACCAACAACTCTATGATCTGGGCACGGTGGTGCGCTGTACGGGTGGGGGGGTGCGTCTCACCATCGGCACGCCGGCGGAAAACTCGCGTCTAATTCAGCGGTTGCGCCAGTGCTGCGGGGGCTAGGTTTTGGCTGTAGTCCCGGAAACGCTCTAGGTCCGCTTGCAGGGTGCGTTCCACATGGGGGCCCACCAGGCCGTCTACCCACTGGCTCACCCAGGCGGGCAGGGCATAGGCCACGGTCAACTTGACAATACACTGCGGCCCCCGGTCGTAAAAGCGTACGGCTCCCCGGTTGGGCAGCCCCGTCACTGACTCCCATTGGATGATCTGGTGGGGAATTTGTTTGACAATGCGGGACTCCCAGTAGAAATCCAATCCCCGGGTCGCCAGGTGCCAGCGGGACAGCTCCGGTCGGTCCGGCAACACCTCCACCGAACGAATCCACTGCATCCAGCGGGGCATTTGCTCCAGGTCCGACCACAAGGCCCAGGCCAGGCTCACCGGCACGTCCACCGTCACCTGCACCGTATGCTCGCACCATTCCCCCATGCCGCTACCCCCCATAGGCCAACACGGCTTGCGCCGCTCGCTGCCCAGAAATCACCGCCCCCTCCATGCTGTCAATATAATCCTGCTGGGTGTAGCTCCCGGCCAGGAAAAAGTTGGGAATGGGTGTCCTCTGGGGCGGGCGGAACGGCTCCATCCCCGGATTTTCCCGATACAGGGACTGGGCCAGCTTCACTACACTATACCAGGTCAGGTGGAGGCGGCGGGCGGCCGGAAAAAGCTCCCGCACCTGGGCCAGGGCATGCTGGGCAATTTGCTCGTTGGGCATGGGGATAAACCAGTCCCCCGGCGTCAGCACCACCTGGAGCAGCGAGCCTTGCCCCTCCCGGTAGTAATCCGCCGGACTGGTGAGGGCCAAATCGGCAAAACAAGAGAAATCGGCATCGGCGCTGTAGAGCAAATTGTCAATTCCCTTGCCCCCAGTCCCCGTTACATCCGTCACCCAGCCGTCAAAGCGTAACTGCACCGTCACTACCGGTACCGTATCCAGCTTGTAAATCCGGTCAAACTCCGGCCAGCGCCGCCATTGCAGGGGCAACAGCCGCTGTATCCCCGGCACATCGCAGGCGGCAATATAGGCATCGGCTGTGACAAGTTCCTCGTGGTCCCCCCGGGCCACCACCAGCCCCGTCACCCGTGTTTCCCCGTTGATGTCGGCAAATTCGATTCGGCGCACCCGGCTCGAGGTAAAAATTTGTCCCCCCCGCTCCCGGATATAATGCACCAGGGGCTGATGTAAATAGGTGTCGGGGGACCCCTTGAGCATGTTGAGTCGGGAAGCCTCCGTGCGGGCGGCAAACATTAAAAAGATGGTGAGCATACAGCGGGCGGAAATCTGCTCCGTATCGATAAACCCCAAAGCCAGGGCAATGGGATTCCACAGGCGCTCTAGGCTATGTTGCGACCCCCCGTGCCGGCGAAACCAATCGGCAAAGCTGTAGCGGTCCAAAGCCCGGATTTGCCGCATGGCTCCCTCGTAATCCAGCAACCCCGGCACGATGGGACTGGTTCCCAGCGCCAGGGCATTGCGCAACTTGTCCCACCAGGTGAGCTGTTCGGTGGTGAAAAACGCCTTTAACCCGTGAAAGGGCGCCCCCAAGGGAAAACGAAAATCCAAATGCCCCAAACGCCCCCCCCGGTTCACAAATGTATGCACATGGTCTTTGGGCAGGAGATTTTCATAGGCCCCCACCTGACGCATCAGGGCAAACAGGTGGTCGTAGTTATGAAAAAAGACATGCAGACCCATTTCGATGTGGTTGCCCTGGTCGTCCTGCCAACTGCCGACTTTGCCCCCTACAAACCGGCGGCCTTCATACACCGTCACCTGATGCCCCTGGTCCACCAGCGTCACCGCCGCCGCCAAACCCGCCAGACCTGCCCCAACGATGGCCACCCGCATGGTTAGTCAACTTTTAACACTGCTTAACAGTTTATCTCAGGGTTTCCCGTTACCGGCAACCCCAGGGCCAAGCGGGCTGCTCCCCAAGCCGCCTCCTGCTGTTGCGCCACCAGCACCGGCACCCCCAACATCTGTTGCCGGATGGCCTGCCAGGCCCGGTTGTGACTGCCTCCGCCGCTGGTGAACACCCGTTGCACAGCCGGTGCCCCCAGGGTGTGCAACAGGCGGTATCCCTGGGCTTCGATACGGGCCATGGCCGTGAGCAGGGCTTGTAAAAACAGCACGGGTTTTTCTGGGCGCGGCTCCAGGCAGGGTTCCAAATGGGGGTCACAGATGGGAAAGCGTTCCCCGGGTTGCAGCAGCGGGTAGTACCCCAAGTCGTAAGGGACAGGGGGGTCGATCTGGGCACTCAGATGGGCCAATTCCTGGGAAGAGAAGAAGTGGCTGAGCACGGCACCCCCGGTGTTGGAGGCGCCCCCCACCAACCATCGGTCCCCCAGGCGATGGCTATAGACCCCGGTGGCCGGGTCGTCAATCCGTCGGTCGCTGAGCAATTTCAGCACCAGTGTTGAGCCTAGGGATGTCACCCCATCCCCCAACCGCTGCGCCCCACTGGCGATGAAGGCGGCCGTGCTATCGGTTGTCCCCGCGTGCACCTGGCAATCCGGCGGCAACCCCAACTCCCGGGCCACCTCCGGGCGCAACGGCCCCACCACCGTTCCCGGCCTGAGAACTTCCGGCAGATGTACAGGAAACGGCACATTCCTCACCCAATCCGGGTAGCAACGTGCGCCGGGGTCATAGCCGAGCTTGAGGGCGTTGTGCTCATCGCTCACCCCTAGTCGCCCGTGCAGCCAAAAGCCCAGCCAGTCCGCCTGATGTAGTAAGTAGGTATCCGGCGACAGGAATCCCTGCTGCCCATACCAAAACAATTTCGCCAGGGCCGATGTCGCACTGAGCACCAGATGGGGGCCTGGCCCATAGCGTTGCAGTTCCTCCAGGCAGACCACCGCCCGCCCATCGTTGTAAAGCAGAACTGGGGCGATGGGTTCCCCCTGACGGTCGGTGAGCAATACCGTCCCCGATGTACCGGCTATACCGATGTGGTGGATACGGGGTTTCAGAGGCGGGGGAATCCCGTGCAGGGCCTGCTCCAGAGCCAAGCGCCATTGCCGGGGGTCAGCGGGGTCTGCCAGGGGTTGACGGTCCGTGTGGTGCACAGCCCCTTGGGGATCGATCACCAGGACCTTCAGGGCCGATGTACCGCAGTCAATGCCTAGGGCCAGCGTTTCACACCCCTGTTCAACCATTCGGCTACCCCCTAGGATGGAAACTAGGTATCTACACCGCGGACATGACCGTTTCCCCTGACTGTACCACGCCCGCTTGGCATAGCTTATCCATTGGTGACACTCTAACCTATCTGGAAACCAGTCCCGACGGTTTAGCAGCGGCAGAGGCGCAACGCCGTTTAGCCCAGTACGGCCCCAACGAACTCCAGGAAACCCATGCCCGCAGTCGCTGGGACATCCTCCTGGACCAGTTCAAAAACGTGATGTTGGTGCTGTTGATCGTGGTGGCCCTGGTGTCCGGGCTGCTGGATGTTTTGGAGTCGATCCAATCCCAACAGTTGGTCTTTCCCAAGGACACCCTGGCGATTTTGGCCATTGTGGTGCTCAACGGCCTGCTGGGGTATATCCAAGAAAGCAAGGCGGAACAGGCCCTGCTGGCCCTGAAAAAAATGTCAGCGTCCCGGGTGCGGGTGATCCGGGGCGGACAGGTGCAAGAAGTGGATGCGCCGGAGCTGGTGCCGGGGGATGTGGTGCTCCTGGAGGCGGGCAATAAAATTCCGGCGGACGGGCGTTGGCTGGTGACCGCCAATCTCCAGGTGCGGGAAGCCATGCTCACCGGGGAAGCTTTACCCGTGACCAAACAGGCGGATGTAGTCCTACCCCCCCAGACGGAGGTGGGCGACCGGGTAAATTTGGGGTTCATGGGCACGGAGGTGGTTCACGGGCGGGGCACGCTGGTGGTCACCCAAACAGGGATGAACACGGAGCTGGGGAAAATTGCCTCGGCCCTCGAGACGGTAGAAGTCGAACCCACCCCCCTGCAACGGCGCATGGACCAACTAGGGAAAACCCTGGTGACCGGGGCCTTGACCCTAGTAGCTCTGGTGGTGACCGCCGGCACCCTATACGATCCTGGGATGTTTGGCACGCTGGTGGAAGTGTCCCTGAGCATGGCGGTGGCGGTGGTGCCCGAGGGACTACCGGCGGTGGTGACGATTACCCTGGCCTTGGGCACCCGGCGGATGATGCAACGCCAGGCCCTGATTCGCCGTTTACCCGCTGTCGAAACCCTCGGTTCGGTAACGGTGGTGTGTTCGGACAAGACGGGCACCCTGACCCAAAACAAGATGGTGGTGCAGGCGCTGGCCCTACCGGATTTGGGCTATATCCAGGTGACGGGCAAGGGCTACGAACCCAACGGCGAATTCTTCGGCCCTGACCACACCCCCTTTGCTCCCCAGGCCCACCCGGAGGTGATGTCCCTGTTGCTGACGGGCCTGTTGTGCAACGACGCTACCTGGAAACAGGAGCAGGGGGAATGGGTGATCCTCGGCGACCCCACCGAAGGGGCGTTGATCCCCCTGGCGGCCAAGGCGGGTTTGACGCAGGAGCGCTACGGGTTGCTGCGGGTAGCGGAGTTTCCCTTTTCTTCGGAACGCAAGCGCATGAGTGTGGTGGTGGACACGGATGACCAACCCTTATTTGCCTTTGTGCGGGGGGAGTTCTTGCTGCTGTGCAAGGGGTCGCCGGAGTTGACCTTGGCCTGTTGTGACCAGGTGCAACGGGGCCTGGAGGTGCAACCGCTCACGCCGGAGCAACGGCAACACATCCTGGCGCAAAACAATGTCTTGGCGAGTCAAGGGCTGCGGGTGCTGGGGTTGGCCTACCGGTCCCTGGATGCCCTGCCACCGGGCCCCAATGCCGATGACCTGGAGCAGGGGTTGATTTGGTTGGGATTGGTGGGCCTTATGGACCCTCCCCGTCCCGAAGCCAAAACCGCCGTCGCCCGTTGCCATGCCGCCGGCATTCGGGTGGTGATGATCACGGGCGACCACCAACTCACCGCCTGTACCATCGCCAAGGAACTGGGCATCTGGCGACCCAGGGATGGGGTACTCACCGGGCGGGACCTGGAGACCTTGACCCTGGAGGCCCTGGTGGAGCAGGTCGAACGGGTGACGGTCTATGCGCGGGTCTCCCCGGAACACAAGCTCAAGATCGTACAGGCGTTCCAGAAAAAAGGGCATATCGTCTCTATGACCGGGGATGGGGTGAACGATGCCCCGGCCCTCAAACAGGCGGATATCGGCGTGGCTATGGGTATCACCGGGACGGATGTGAGCAAAGAAGCCAGCGACATGATCCTGCTGGATGACAATTTCGCCACCATCGTTGCGGCGGTGGAGGAGGGGCGGGTGGTCTATAGCAATATCCGGCGCTTTATCCGCTACATCCTGGGCAGTAACATTGGGGAAGTGATTACGATTGCCATGGCGCCGCTGCTGGGGTTGGGGGGTTCGCCCTTGACGCCCTTGCAAATTCTCTGGATGAATCTGGCCACCGATGGCATTCCGGCGCTGGCGCTGGCGGTGGAACCGGGGCGAGCCGTCGTCATGCACCAACCCCCCAAAGACCCCCAGGAAAGCATCTTTGCCCGGGGTCTTGGGTCCTACATGGTCCGGGTGGGGCTGGTGTTTTCCACCGTGACCATCGCTCTCATGGTCTGGGCCTTTGATTACACCCAAACCCATACCGCCGGTGGCCTGGACCCGCAGCGTTGGCAGACGATGGTGTTTACCACGTTGTGTTTAGCCCAGATGGGCCATGCCCTGGCCGCCCGTTCCGATAGCCGCTTGCTCATTGAACTGTCTCCCCGTAGTAACCCCTGGATTTGGGGGGCGGTGGGATTGATGACCCTGGCGCAACTGTTGATCGTCTATGTCCCGCCCCTGCGCCGGTTTTTCCGGGTGTTTTATCTGCCGCCCCAGGAGATGGGCATTTGCTTGGCCTTTAGCACCCTGGTGTTTGTCTGGGTGGAGTTGGAAAAGTTAGTAATCCGTCGCCTCTGGCCGGGCTATGACCGGGAAGGTTAGGTGACTTAGGGACAGCGGTGTGCGACCATAAAGACAGGGTTGAGCCAGTAACGACCATGACCGTAACCAGCCGCCACGACCCGGTCCACATCCTGGTCATTGATGACAGTATGGTGGTGCGAGAACTCATTGCCCAGTACCTGGAGGAGGGGGGGTATATTTTGGAAACGGCTGCCAATGGGGAGGAGGCCTGGGCGGCCATTTGTGAATCGCCCCCGGATTTGATCATCAGCGACTGGTCCATGCCCGGTATTTCTGGGATTGAGCTATGTCGCCGGGTGAAATCGGACCCCCAGTTGCAACACATTTACTTCCTGATGCTGACGGCGCGGGAGGATGCGGCCGACCGGGTGCTGGGGCTGGATACGGGGGCGGATGAATTTATCTGCAAACCCATTGACGCCGAGGAATTGCGGGCTAGGATTCGGGCGGCCTTGCGGGTGCGGCAATTGACCCGTTCCCTGATGGAGGCCAACCAACGCCTCAAGGACCAGTACCATTTGTTGGCCTCCATGTCCCTGATTGATGAGGAAACGGGGGTGTTGAATGAGCGGGCCTTTCGCACGGCCTTACCGGGACTGCTGCGCCAGATTGGGGAACGCCCTCCGGAGGGCCCCATTGATGAAAACTACGTGCTCTACTACCGCTACGGCAGTCTGTGGCTGCTCCAGGTGGATGATTGGCCCGCCTGGGAAAGCCAATACCGGCCCGAGGTGCGACGGCAAGTGTTGACGGTGGTGGCCCGCCGGTTACAAAGCCGCTCCCTGCCGGGCAGTTTGTTATACCGGGTGGAGACGGCTCAGTTTGCCTGTGTAACGCTGGGGCTGACACCGCAGCGGGCCTATGAGTTCGGTCGCGTCCTGCGCCAGGCCATTGCTGAGCATCCAGTGAGCTTGACAACCGAACTCTCGCTTCCGGTGACCGTCAGTTTGGGGGGGGTTGTCCTCACCCCCGAAACCAGCGGCGATCCAGAGGGGGTGTGGTCTCAGGCCCAGGTCGCCCTCCAGAAGGCCCAAAGTCAGGGCACCAATCAACTGCTGCTGTTGGGCTATGAGTCAGCCGGCCATTGACTGAATTTGCGCCATCATGGCCAGGGCCTGGTCCAAGTAGCTGCCACCAAACAGGCTGAAGTGATTAAGGATGTGGTAGAGGTTGTAGATGACCTTGCGCTGGGGGTAACCGGGCGTCAGGGGCCAGGTTGCTTGGTAGCCCTGGTAGAACGTCTCGGGGAAACCACCGAACAATTCGCTCATAGCTAAGTCCACTTCCCGGTGCCCATAGTACACGGCGGGGTCAAAGAGCACGGGTTCCCCCTGGCTGGTAAAGGCGGCATTGCCCCCCCACAAATCCCCATGCACCAGGACGGGTTCGACGGGTACATCTTGGAGTAGTCGGTGCACTCGCTCTAAAAACGCCGTCAGTTGCGGAAAGCGGCCTCCCCGGCGCTGGGCCAACTGAAACTGATACATCAACCGTTGCTGGCAAAAAAAGGTGGCCCAATCGTCACACCAGGCGTTTTTTTGAGGAGTCGCGCCGATGTAGTTATCCCGTTCCCAGCCGTAGCGTTGGCCTTGGCCCCGCTGGTGCAGTTGCGCCAGTTGCTGCCCCATGTGGAACCAGTCCCCCCGTCGCTGCAAAGACAGGTATTCCAACACCAAAAAGGCCTGGCCATCCGCTTCCCCCCAACCGATGACTCGGGGCACTTTCACCGTGCAGGTGGACCACAGTGCCTGCAACCCCTGGGCCTCGGCAATGAACATATCCAGGGCAGCGGCGCGATTGACCTTGACAAAAAACTGGCGCCGGCCATCGCTGACCACCTGATTGGCATGAATGCATCCCCCACCTGCACCCCCCCGGGGTTGCCCGGCAAAGGGCTGGCCCGTGCGCTCGCTGATGACCTGGTTGACCGCCTGCCACAAAGCAGTCATAGTCGGGATAGCTGGCGCAAAAACCGCTGCGTAACGGCACCGGGGTCTGCTGCTCCCATGATCGCCCGCACCACCGCTACCCGCTGTGCCCCCAGGGCCAACACCTCCTGCAGGTTTTCCAGGTCAATGCCGCCAATGGCAAACCAGGGTTTGGGCCAAGTCTGGAGAACGTGGGCGATGTACTCCCGGCTGGTGGGGGGTTTGTCCGCTTTGGTGGGGGTGGCATAAAAAGGGCCAACGCCGATATAATCTGCACCCCCAGCGATGGCCCGCTCCAGTTCTGCCCTATTCGTGGTCGAACACCCCAGCAGTCGTTCCGGCCCCAGCAACCGGCGCGCTACCGGCAAGGGCAAATCCTGCTGTCCCAGGTGCACCCCATCCGCCCCTACTGCCAAGGCCAGGTCCACCCGGTCGTTGACAAGAAACAGCGCTCCGTAGCGATGGCACAGCTCACCCAATTTCCCGGCCATTTCGAAACGCTGGCCGTCGGGGGCTGCCTTATCCCGGTACTGCACCAGTCGGACCCCCGCTTGCAAGGCCGCCTCCACCGTTGCCAACAGCTGGGGGGTGGGCATGGTGATGAGATACAAATGGGCCTGCTGCAGTTTTTGTCGCCGTTCGCCACCGGTGGCCGCCGTTTCCAGTTCATACACCCGGTAGCGCAACTGCTTCATCGCCTGGGCCATGGCTCCATCCACCAACTTGGCGTATTCCTCCAGCACCCGCAGCGCCTCCTGCACCCGGGCGAAATTGGCTTGCAACAGGACGGCCACATCGGGCTTGTGGGCTTCCTGGGGGTGGCTCAATCCGGTACCGACGTCATTAGCCGTATCCCGAGCCTGGCGAAATTCGGGGCGGTGCCAGCCGGCCAATTCCTGGCGATAGGTTTTGCAGCGCTCCGCCAAGTGGGGGTCGTTTTGGCCCAAGCGGCACCATTCCTCAATTACGCGCAAGCCCTCCCGCGCCCGGTCCAAATTGGCATCCAAAATGCGATAGATGCTGCCTGTGGGGTCCATGCCCTAGGAAATGGTATCGGTAAGCTCCAGCGTGACCGCATCCCCCATCTTAACACCGAACCGCTGGGCGGCATGGCCCTGGTGACACGCAATCTCCACATAGCCATGACTGCCTATTAGGGCAATGGGAGCGCCCACCGGTACATCGCTGTAGCACCGCCCCCAGGGGATGCCCTGACCCCTTAGGACCACCCGCGGTTGACAGTTGGCAGGAATCAGCGTCGCCGGCAGATTCGTCACCAGATTCCCGAAATGGTCAATGTACTGGATATGCCCCTGCCAGCCCTGGGCCAGTCGCACCGGCGACGGGGGTAACCAGCGCACCAGCGTCCCCAGGTCCAGGGGTTCCCCCAGTTCCGCCAACGGAACACCGGCAGCTAGATGCGCCGCGACCGGAGCGAAAATATCCCGCCCGTGAAACGTCTGGCTGGGGGTAGGGCTGCGCCAGTAGCGGGGATTGTTGAGTACCACAACCGTGTCCGCTTGGTCGAACCAGGGGGTGAAAATACCGTTGTCCGGACCCACCCCGTAGCCCCAGGGGGTACGCAGCCCGATGGGACGTCGGGAGCTGCCCACGCCGGGGTCTACTACCACCAGGTAAATGGCGCCGGGGGGAAAGTAGGGGTACGCCTGCTGCAAAAGAAACTGGGCCGCTTGCCACTGGTAGGCGGGAAGACTATGACTCAAGTCCACCACCACCGCCTGGGGACAAAGCCGCAAAATAACCCCCTTGAGCACACCCACGTAGTGGTCCTGGTGGCCAAAGTCGGTCAGCAGCAGAATCGGGGCCATACTTTACCATTGTGACAAGGCTGGGCCGGAGGGGGTGTTAAGATACGAATGGTGAACGCTGGGATGGAACGATGCTGACTTTGAAATACACGGTTTACGCGGTCATTACCTTTTTTGTCCTGCTGTTTGTGTTCGGGTTTCTCTCGGGCGACCCCTCCCGCAACCCCAAACGGCGGGATTTGGAATAGGGTTGACCAACGAGCGTCCGACACGTGGGTGGTGTGAGGTGGAATGAACAATGCCCTACATAGCTCCCCCAACGCCGGGAGTAGCGTCGGGAGTGACCGTTTTACAGCAGGTGCGCCCGGCGTCGGTTCGGGATATTGACTACACGACTTTGCCCCTGTGGGAGCGGATCGCCCAGGCGATAGACCCCCAGCAACGGGTGGAGGTGGAGGCCGACCGCCAGACCTTCAACGAACAAACGCAGGTTTTTACGGCCACGGGTAATGTGGTGATGCGCTACCGGGGCGTGGTTCTCCGGGCCGACGAGGTGGAGGTGAATCTCATTACCCGCAAGGCGGTGGCGACGGGGGAGGAGGTGGTGCTCACTCGGGGGGAAGAGGTCCTGCGGGGTAAGCGTTTGGAATATGACCTGGCCGCGGAAAGTGGGGTGTTTTTCCAGGTGCGGGGGGGGGTGCGGGTCCAGCCCTTGGAACCGGGTCTCCCCGATGGCCCACGCCTAGGGGAACCCACAGCACCGCCCCCTATCATTCCGGCGCCGCAAGCAGTGGAACGTCCCGGCCAGGGATTGCGCCGTTTCACGGCCGATGAACTCACCTTCGATGCCCAAGGCAACGGCACGGCTACCAATTTGCGCATTACTAACGACCCCTTTGACCCGCCGGAGTTGGAATTGCGGGCGCGCCGGGCCACCTTGACCCGCCTGCCGGATGGCGACAGTGAAGTGCGAGCAGAAGGGGGACGGTTGGTGTTTGACCAGCGGGTGAGTGTGCCCCTGCTGCGGGACCGGGTGATTATTTCTCGCCGCCGCCGCGAGGCTGCCCCTGTGGAAATCGGCTATGACCGTCAGGATTTAGGGGGGTTGTACCTTGGCCGCCCCTTCGAGGTGGTGGATACACCCACGGTATCATTTCGGCTCACGCCTATCCTGTTGGTCCAGCGCACCTTTGAGCAAGGTTTTTCCCCGGTGGGCACCAATTTCGCCTTGCGCACCCAGTTGCGGGCTAACGTCACCCCCCAAACCGACGTGAAGCTCGACAGCCTGCTGAGCCGTTTGGATTTCCAGGACCCGGAGGAGCGCCTGCGCATCCGACTGCGACTAGAGCACCGCTGGTTGCCCCGCCACAGCGTGATTGCCGAGGTGGCCGACCGGGAGCGGGTATTTAACGGGTCGTTGGGCTTTGAAACGGTGCGGTTTGGGGCGGGGGTGGCCTTGGCGTCGAACCAGCCCATTCCCCTGGGACCGGACGGCCAGACACAGTTGCAATACTTGCTCAGCGCGCGGGTGATCCGGGCCAGGAGCGACGACACCACGCCCCCCGGCCAGGAAAAGACCCTGATGCGCTACCAGGCTGCCGTGAACGTCAATCGCAGTTTTTTGGTCTGGCAGGGCAAACCGTTACCCCCCACGGCTACGGAAGGGCTGCGGTTTAGTCCGGTGCCGGTGACGCCCTTTTTTGCCATCGGGCTGGGGGCGGTGAGTTTTACCAACTTCTACAGCAACGGACGGGTGCAGACGGTGGTGGGGGGGGATGTGGGGTTTACTACTCAGTTGGGGCGTTTTGCCCGCAATTGGCTAGACTACACGGCCTTGAGCATTTTCTACTCCCCCCGTTTTCGCCTGAACCAGAAATCCCCCTTTTTCTTTGACCGGCAGGAGGACCAGCAGATTTTGCGCTTCGGCCTGACCCAGCAAATTTATGGTCCCCTGCGGGCCAGCGCCAATATCGCTCTGCGGTTGGATGGAGGCAATCCCCGGGTCATTGACGCCACCTACGGCCTGGAGTATAGCCGCCGCACCTACGGGATTTCTGTGTTTTTCAACCCGGAACGGGCAGCAGGGGGAATTCTCCTGCGCATCAGCGACTTTAACTGGCTGGGGGAACCGGACCCCTTGCTGGAGCGGGATAGGCTGGTACCACCGGCGGAAGTGTCACCCTAAACCCCTTTCTGGCAGAATTGCAAGCATGGGCAATACCTTTGGGCATCTGTTTCGGGTCACGACCTTTGGCGAATCCCATGGGGGAGCAGTGGGGGTAGTGGTGGATGGTTGCCCGCCCCGCTTACCCCTGGATGTTCAGGATATTCAAAAGGAACTGGACCGGCGGCGTCCCGGACAAAGCGCGATTACCACCCCTCGCCAAGAACCGGACCGCTGCGAAATTTTGTCGGGGGTCTTTGAGGGGCAAACCCTAGGGACGCCCATCCTCATCCTGGTGAAAAACCAAGACGCCCGCAGCCAGGACTACCAAGACATGGCCACCGCCTTTCGTCCTTCCCATGCCGATGCCACCTACCAGGCCAAATACGGCATTCGCAACTGGCAAGGGGGTGGGCGAGCTTCGGCGCGGGAAACCATTGGTCGGGTAGCCGCAGGGGCCATCGCCAAAAAAATCCTCCAGCGGGCAGCAGGGACAGAAATTGTGGCCTATGTAGAACGGGTCAAGGACTTACAGGCCCAAGTGGACCCGGAAAAGGTGACCCCGGCGGAGGTGGAAAGCAATATCCTGCGCTGCCCGGACCCGGATGTCGCCGCCAAGGCCATTGCACTCATTGAAACCATGCGCCAGGAGGGGAATTCGGTGGGGGGGGTCATCGGCTGTGTGGTACGTTCGGTGCCGGTAGGGCTGGGGTCGCCGGTATTTGATAAGCTGGAGGCCGACCTGGCTAAGGCGGTGATGTCTCTTCCGGCCAGCAAGGGCTTTGAGATTGGTTCGGGGTTTGCCGGTACGTTACTTACGGGGCGCGAGCACAATGACGAGTTTTACCGGGACGACCAGGGCCGGATTCGCACCCGCACCAACCACTCCGGCGGCATCCAAGGGGGCATCAGCAACGGCGAACCCATCGTCTTGCGGGTGGCCTTCAAACCGACCGCCACCATCCTGCAACCCCAGCGCACGGTGAATCAGGCCGGTGAGGAAGTGATGCTGCATCCCCGGGGCCGCCATGACCCCTGTGTCCTTCCCCGCGCTGTACCCATGGTGGAGGCCATGGTGGCTTTAGTCCTGTGTGACCACCTGCTGCGCCATCACGCCCAGTGTCGGTTGTGGTGACTAGGCAGGCAGCAACTTTTTCAAGATAGAAGCCTGGGCCAGCAGGACCACCAGAAAATCAATCAAGCGCAACTGGCCGTCGGGGAACTCGATGACGATGGGTTCAAACACCAAGCTGCGGGCGCGTTGTAGGGCGACCAACGTGGCATCCACAATGCGGGTGGAGCTGGGAAATTGCAACGTCTCCGCCTTGAGTACCTCCACCAGCAGTTGAATCGGCCGCTTGGGATAGATTTCTGAGCTGTAGACCTGCTGCATGTGGGACTCAAACCGCTGGCGCCCAATCGTGCCAATGACCTGACCATCTTCTACGATCATCATGCCGGGAATATCGGGGTGATCCTTCATGTACGCCATCACTTCCCGGGTGAGGGCGGTCGTCGGCACTTGATAGTCGTAGGAAGGGAGCACCTCTAACGGGGCGTCGGGATGCAGATAACTAAAATCAGGGTAAGCCATACCGTCCTCAGAACAACACAGCAATCAGGGGACACCCCCACCCTTAAACATACCCACCCTGCTGTGTCACCCGAGTTAAGCCCAAATTAAGGTTTGGACTGCATAGCCCAGCGAGCTTGCCGAATCATACCCCGCAACAGAGCCAGTTCAGCGCCAGAAGGGGCGGCCCGTTGCAGCAAACGCCGGATTTTGGCCATGCGGCGCGCCCGCGTATGGGGATACAGATAGCCAATCTGCAGCAAAAGGGACTCCAAATCCTGCAGGTAGGCCTCCACTTCGTCCACAGCAGCGACCGCCGCCGATGGAGCAGGGGGATGCTCCCGACCGTACTGATAGATTTCGTATAGGCAAATAGCGACTGCCTGGGCCAGGTTCAGCGAAGGATAGTCGGGGTGGGTAGGAAGGGTCACTTGCCGTTGCGCCAATTGCACCTCCGCCCAGGTCAACCCCCGGTCCTCCGGCCCAAACACCACCGCCACCGGCGCCACATCCTGCAATAGCCAGGGCAAAACGGCCTTCAGGGGTTCGCCAGGGGGATGCCGTCCCAGGGTGGCCACCGCCCGTACACAACCCGTGAGAGCTGTCAGCAAATCCGGCTGTACCTGGGCTGTTATGAGCACATCAGCGGCATGCACCGCCATCCGACGCGCCTCCTCCCCTTGCCAGTCACAGCGGGGTTGCACCAGCACCAGCTCCCGGCAGGCAAAGTTGCGCATCACCCGGGCTACCGCCCCCACATTCAACGGGCCAGCCGGTTCCACCAAAATCACCCGAACCGCAGGATGCATGCCGTTGATCCTAGGGCAAATCCTGCTAGGCTAGGGGTGGTCCGTCTGGAGAAACGCCATGTTCCTACCCGATTTCGGTCGGTGGTGGCAAACGGCGACCTACTTTGAAGCCGTGCCCCTAGTCAATTGCGTCCAACGTTTTTTGGGGATGCAACTGCCCCCGGCAACGGTGACCCCCCAGGGTGATGTGATTTTTGACTTCACCAAACCGGAGAGCCTGGCCATCTGGGGGGCGCTGGACGATGTGGTGATGGGGGGCCGCAGCCAGAGTAGCCTTGTGCCGGATACGGCGGGTGCCCAGTTTACAGGGGTGGTGACCACGGAAAACAACGGGGGTTTTGCTTCGGTGCGCACCCGCAATCTGCAACCACCTTTGGATTTACGGGGCTATACGGGCCTGGTCCTGCGGGTGCGGGGCGACGGCAAACGCTACAAGTTTTTGGTGCGGGATGACGCCAACTGGGACAGCCTGGCCTACAGCGCCCAATTCGCCACCCAACCCGCCACCTGGATCACGGTGAAATTGCCCTTTGGCGACTTGGTGCCCGTATTTCGTGCCAAAACGGTCCCCAACGCCCCCCCCTTGGACCTGAGTCGTATCGTTTCGTTCCAAATCATGCTGAGCAAATTTGCCTATGACGGCCAGCGCAACCCCACCTTTACCCCTGGCCCGTTCCGGCTGGAAATCGCCACCATCGGCGCCTACCGCGAATAGCCCTTCCCGATGAGACTGAGGGTAAGGATGGCGTTAGACCCGATTACCGCAGCCAGTTTTGCCACCATTGACCGGGAAATTGGTCCCCATCCTTGGGGGTGGCGCTACCCGGAATACGTGATCATCCGCCGGGTGATTCACGCCACCGGGGATTTTAGCTTCAAGCACCTGCTGCACTTTAGCCCCCAAGCCATTGAGTTGGGGGTGCAGGCCCTGCGCCGGGGCGTACCGGTGATCACCGATGTGGGATTAGTGGCCCAGGGCATCAAAGCCCACTTAGCCGCCCATTTGCCCAATCCCCTCATCAATGCCCTAGACCTGGCCCCCTCCGATGGGGAAACCCGCGCCGCCAACGGCATGGAAAACGCCCTGCGCCAGTACCCTCAACCCGTAGTCGTCATTGGCAATGCGCCGACAGCCCTCATTCGTCTTTGCCAGTTGTGGCCCGACCTGCCGACGCCCCCCGCCCTAGTCATCGGTGCGCCTGTAGGTTTTGTGCGCGTTGTAGAAGCCAAGGACCTGTTAAACCGGACCCCCTTGCCGCGGATCTGGGTCGCTGGGCGCCGGGGGGGTTCCCCTGTCGCTGCCGCGATTGCCAACGCCCTGATTGACCTGGCCGCTTCAGAAACGTCCCACCAGACTGCGAGCGGTGCGGATTAATTCCTCTTTATTAACGGGCTTGGTCAAGTAAGCCGACGCCCCCTGCTTCATCCCCCAGAACTTATCAATATCCCCCTGCTTGCTAGAGCAGATGATGATGGGAATACCGGCCGTCTCCGGTTGCTTTTTGAGCTGACGGCAGAGTTCAAACCCGCTCTCCCCCGGCAGGACCACATCCAGAACCATCAGGTCAGGCTTGTGCTTAGCCAGGTACTGCCGGGCTTCCTCAGCGCTGGCGACCCGTTGCACCAAAAACCCTTCCCCCTGCAAATAACCCGCCAGCAAAGCCGCTTCCGTCTGGACATCTTCGACTAACAGGACAGTTGGCATAACTTCCAATGACGCTAGTGCTATTTTAGCAACTAACTTACCAACTAAAGCCCGGGAATCGCCAGCAGTCCCCAGCCGGCATGGATACCGCAGGAGTTAGTTGCCATAGCTTTACTGAGTAGTGTATAGTAATCCCTAGCCATTAAAGTCAAAAATCCTGTCGTGTCTGCCAAAGAGAACAAGATTCTTATTTTGGGAGCCGGACCTGCTGGTTTGACTGCCGCCTACAAACTCAGTCAAGCAGGTTATTCTGTCACGGTCCTAGAGCGAGATGGAGGCGCAGGTTGTCTCAGATACCTGGCCTATTTTTGTTGGAATGTTATTAGTAGGCATTTTTTATCTGATACAGTTGTTATACTACCATGATGGCTTCAATCAGATCCTAAAAACCGGTCTCTATAGATCAATTGCCAATACTCCTCCATTACACAAATTTTTGAGGCAGACGGTAAGGAGTTCTATCGCATACTTCCCTTGGATTTTACCTATTCATTTACTCCGAAGAAGAACCATTCTTCTAATCATTTCGATAACCTTTACCGTTCTGAACGTTTACTTATTACGCAAATCATTTATAAACAAGAACATGGTAGCTTGTGCCACGTGTCTACTTTTTGTAGCACCCCTGGTACACAACCTAATTTTTGCTAATCATTCCTACATTCATGACTTTTCACTCTTTAAGTTTTCTATATTCTTTACATTTCTATCCGTGGTTTTGCCAAGTATGACTATACTTGTTACTTCTGCAGGTAGATACTTCTGGAGTTTACTACTGATAACCTATGTCCTGGCAGTTGGAATACTCCATGCTCCTCGGGAGTTTTACCTATACTCCGGTAGGTTTTTTGCCTCAAACTTCCCCGAACAGTTCGGTACTCTAGTTCGAAATGAATTTAGCTCCAACCAAATACCCTTCTCTAAGAATTTCGTCTATGGACCATGGCCACCCCATGGTCTTTGGTACAGTAATCGAAGAATCTATGATGTGAGCAAGTTTGAAGAAGTAGTGGGTACGTTTGGATTAAAGAGTAAGGATGTAGAGTATTATTTCATTGATAGAAAAACAGAGAGCTTAATCCAGAAATTTTGTGATAATGGTTCAATGATTAAGGAAAGAAGGCTAGAGATTACCCGTGGTGATGGACAAAAAGGGTTAGAAGACCTGATTGTCTGTAAACTCAGACATGGAACCAATTCGGATAGTTGGTCAACCTCTAGCCCACATCTATCACTTCGCGGAACGCCCGGCCTCCACCAGCGTTCTGGGTAGGGCCTGGTCCAGGGCATCCAATCGCCGGGCCTGTAGCCAGCTTCCCAACCAGTGGTCCAAGGAAATCGGCCCTGCCCCGTTCACCGTAAACAGCAGGAAACAGGCCGCATACAGGCTCGGCAACTCCAGAAACGCAATTCCCAACCCGGCCACCTTGATATGGTGATAAATGGCCACCGCCATCGTCGCCAACAAACTCAAAGCCGCCGGACGGGTCAGCAACCCGGCTATCAACAGCACCGAACCCGCCAGTTCCGCCCAGGCCGCCGCGTAGGAGAAAAAGATAGGAAACGGCAAGCCGATCACCTGCACATAGGCTTCGGCAAAACCGGGAATATCCGCCAACTTATCCAGCCCGTTGTGAATCATCACCACCCCGGCAACCACCCGCAGCATCGTCCATGTCACCGCCAACGGCCAGGACCAGTCGCCCCGGGCACGCAAAAAGTCGCCTAGCCGCATTCCCCAATGCGCCATGACCGCAACCTCCTTATTCCCGCAAAGATTCTTAAGACAAATCTATAGATTTATTACCAATTGTAACACAGCTTGTTAGGATTGGCGGGGCAGGGTCAGGGCGAAGGGGGGTGGGGAGTCTGGCATCTGTTGCAGGGCGTTAAGCAGCTTTTGCGCTTGGGTCATCAGGACGGCAAAGTCCCATTCAGTGGGGAGTTCGCTACAGCGGCGCAGGCGAAACAACCCTTCCCCCAACAGCAGCGTTGCACCCCGGTAGTTGCCATGGCTGTAGTGGTAACCGGCAACGGCCATTTGCAGCAGTCCCTGGTAGAGTGTGCGTTGCGGCTCCGGCGCGTCGTACCACAGGGCCTCCAGGGTGTCGTGACAGGCGTAGTAGTCCCCCTGGTTGAATTGGCTAACCGCTTGGGCAAAGGTCGGGGGCAGCTCCATCAGGACGCCTCGGCCGGGGCCAACTCAAACCGGATGTGCAGCTCCTGCAACTGGGCGGGGGTGACCGGCGCCGGGGCATCGGTGAGCAAATCCCGGGCCTGCTGAGTCTTGGGAAAGGCCATCACCTCCCGGATGGATTCCGCTCCCGCTAGCAACATCACCCACCGGTCCAACCCGTAGGCAATGCCTCCGTGGGGGGGCGCCCCGTATTCCAACGCCTCCAGCAAAAAGCCGAATTTCTCCTCGTACTCGGCGGGCGATAACCCAATCAACTGGAAGATTTTTTCCTGGATCGGGCGCTGGTAATTCCGTAAACTGCCGCCGCCGATTTCGATACCGTTCCACACCAGGTCATAGGCCAAGGCGCGCGCCCGCTCCAAATGGTCCACATCCTCCGGGTGGGGGGCCGTAAAGGGGTGGTGCAGGGCCTCGTAACGCTGTTCATCGGGGTTCCACTCCACCAGGGGAAAATCCACTACCCACACCAGGGCAATGGCCTCCGGGTCGATCAAGCGCAACTCTCGCCCCAAATGTTGCCGCAGGTGGTCTAGGGATTTGTTCACCACGTCCGCCGGTCCAGCCCCAAACAGCAGCAAATCCCCCGGTTGCGCCCCCGTGCGTTCCAGGAGCACCTGTTTTTGTCCTGGGCTGAGATGGTCCTTGATGGCCCCAATCGTATCCAGTTCGTAGCCCTCCCGCACCCGGATGTAGGCCAAACCCTTGGCCCCCGCCTCGGTAGCCAGCCGGAACAGGTCGCCCCCCGGTTTGATACGCACATTCGAGATGGTCTGGGCCTGGTGGGCCGGCACCGGCAGGATTTTCACCATGCCGCCGCTTTGCACCGCCTCCCGAAACACCCGAAACCCACAGTCGGCCAGTACATCGGAGACATCCACCAGCCGCAGGTCAAAGCGGGTATCGGGCCGGTCGGTGCCGTACTGGTCCAAAGCCTGTCGGTAGGTCAAGCGGGGAAAGGGCCGGGGCAGTTGGATGCCTTTGATCTTGTAGAGCACGTGGCAGACCAGGTCTTCGTTTAACCGGAGCATGTCCTCCAGGGAAACGAAACTCAGCTCCATATCCAGTTGGGTGAATTCCGGCTGCCGGTCGGCGCGCACGTCCTCATCTCGGAAACAGCGGGCGATCTGGTAATAGCGGTCGCAGCCAGCCACCATGAGCAATTGCTTAAAAAGCTGGGGGGACTGGGGCAGGGCATAGCACTGGCCGGGATAGATACGGGACGGTACCAGGTAATCCCGCGCCCCTTCTGGGGTGGAACGGGTCAGCATCGGCGTTTCTACCTCCAAAAACCCCAGTTGATCCTCCAGGTACCGGCGGATGCACTGGACCACCCGGTGACGCAGGCGCAAATTCTGCTGCAACTTATCCCCCCGCAGGGTCAGGTAGCGATATTTCAGGCGCAGTTCCTCCCGCACCGGCTCACTGCCACTGACGGCAAAGGGCAAGGTTCGGGTCACCGGATTGAGAATCACCAGCTCGGTGGCGTAGATTTCGATGGCGCCGGTGGCCAGCCGGGGATTTTCCGAGCCGGGAGGGCGTTGGCTGACCGTTCCTTTTACCTGCACCACCGACTCTAGACGCAACTGCTGGGCAATGGGGTAGGACTGGGGGGTGCGCTCCGGGTCACTGACTACTTGCACCCGCCCGCTGTAGTCCCGCAAATCGAAGAAAATCACGCCCCCGTGGTCCCGGTAATGTTCCACCCAGCCGCATAACTGCACCGTCTGGCCGATGTCTGCCCGGCCCAATTGTCCACACAAGTGACTGCGCACGTGCCATTCCCACTGGCAATTGCTTTTTTATGGTACTCCGTTGGGTGCCGGCTTGGGCTACAATCGGGCGGGGTAGGTCACCGTAACACAGCCAATGCACGACGCCCTGGCCCGTATGTACCGCTATCGTTTGCCCTTTTTGCAGGGGGAGTTAGCGGGTTTGCCCGACCGACTGACCACCGCCGACTTGAGGGGTTTGGACCATTACCACTACTGTGGCACGGCGGCCATTGACCAGGCCATCGCCCGGCTGCAGTTGACGGCTCAATCCCATGTGCTGGACATCGGCGCCGGGGTGGGGGGTACTGCCCGTTACTTGGCCGAGCGGGTGGGTTGTCGGGTGACGGGCTTGGAATTGCAACCCTGCTTGTGCGCTATGGCGGTGGAGCTGACGGAGCGGACCGGCTTAACCGAGCGCGTCACCTTTATCCAGGGGGATATTTTGCAGGGGGTGCCGGGGCAATACGACGCTTGGTTATCGCTGCTGGTGTTTCTGCACATCCCTGACCGGGAGACCCTGTTTCGCCGGTGTGCCGCCGTTCTCAAACCCGGTGGTCGGTTTTACATCGAAGACTACGTGCAACTGCAACCCCTGACTCCGGCGGAGCGGGAGACCTTGGTCCAGATGGTGGCCTGTCCCAATCTGCCGACTCTAGAGCAATACCAGGCCCATTTGACCCAAGCGGGTTTGGGGAATATCGCCTGGGAAAATGTGACCCCCCTGTGGCAGACCTGGGTGCAGCAACGGTTTTGGGCGTTTCAGGAAAAACAGGATGACTACCGCCGCCGTCACGGAGACGACCTAGTGGAAAGTTATCTGGCTTTCTACCGAGCCATCGCCAAGCTGTTTGCCGGGGGCCGTTTAGGGGGAGTGCGGATATGGGGCCAAAAGGTTTAGGCGCCCAGGGTGCTCGAGGCCGTTTGGCTATTTCAGGGGGGCACTTAATCACCACCTAGGGTAATCCCCGCCAGTGCAAGGGGTTTAACAACTGCCTCCAGCATTGCCAACACCCCAAAGGCACGGTTGGGTCCCGACATGAGGGCGCAGGGTGTAAATGTCTATCAGCTTCACTGCCTGGCTCCGGTAAGGTCCGCCGTTTCCCAATGCTTGGCGCTGCGTAAGTTGGTGTGCCGGAGAATGGCGGCTTGGAAATTGACTTGCTCTACATCGGCCCATTCGAGGTTGGCATGGCTCAAATCGGCACCAGTGAAGTTGCTCCCCTGTAGGCGGCTGGCCTGGAGTTGGGCGCCGGTAAGATTGGCCGCCACCAGTTGCGCGCTCTGGATAATGGCGCCGGATACATCCGCAGCGGTGAGGTTGGCCTGCTGTAAGGTAGCGCCGCTGAGATTGGCCCCTGCGAGGTTGGCGTGGCTTAGGTTGGCCTGGTCCAAAATGGCTCCCCGCAAATCCGCGCCCTGTAAGTTGGTTTGGCTCAGGTTGGCCCCCGTCAAATTCGCGCCCCGTAAGTTGGCCCCCCGTAAATCGAATCCGCTGAGATTGCGGCCCCGTAAATCGGCCCCGTTTAACACGCATTGAGGGCAGACTCGTTGCTGAAGTTGTTGCTCAAGGGCGACAGGACGGGGACGCTCGGCTATGGGACGCCAAACTATCCAACTGCCCCAACCGGCAGCCAGTAACCCTAAGGGCATGAACCAACGCCAGGGGCGCCTGGGAGATAGGGGCAGCGCATGGAGTTCGGCCAGGGCTTGGTGGATGTACTCTGGGGGAATCTGGGCGGCTTGACCGGCTTGGAGAAGTTCGCTGACGGTGTAACCGGGAAGCTGGCCCTGGGACTGCACATACAAGCGCGCCGCCCGCCGGAAAATCTCCGCGGCCAAAGGCTCGGGAATGCGGTGCTGGTCCGGTTCCATGGGTATAACAAGGACGCTAACTCCATTCTAGAAGGGACCTGCCATCCATAAGAAAAACTGACGGCTGCGATTGCAAATTTTGAGTCCTGCTCCCCTTCCCCTGACCGGCTCAGGCCGTTATGGTAGTAGGCAGGATATTTTGTCCCACCCTGGTCGGAGCCAACGTTTGACTTGATCCCTGTCGTGTTCATCTAAGGTGGTCCATGCTGACGTGGTTTTTGGATTCGGTTTGGTTGGTACCTCTTTATCCGTTTGTGGGTACGGTCATCGCGGCGCTTTGGTTTCCGGGGATCATTCGCCGCACGGGACCACGACCGGCCGGCTATTTCAATACGTTGATGACCCTGGTGAGTTTGGGGCATAGCGCCCTGGCGCTGATTGCTTTTCTGGGTCGGGAGCCGCTACATGTCTATGTTCCCTGGTTGCAGGTGGCGGGTTTGGACCTGACGTTGCCCCTGGAGATTTCGGCGGCTTCCCTAACGGCGCTGGTGGTGATTTTTGGGGTGAATTTGCTGGCCCAGATTTACGGCTTTGGCTACATGGAGATGGATTGGGGCTGGGCCAGGTTCTATTCGCTGCTGGCGTTTTTTGAGGCAGGGATGAGTGCTCTGGCCCTGTGTAACTCCCTGCTTTTCTCCTATATGCTCCTGGAGATTTTGACGCTGGGGACCTATTTGTTGGTGGGCTTTTGGTTTCCCCAACCGCTGGTGGTCACGGGAGCTAGGGATGCGTTTTTGACCAAACGGGTGGGGGATTTGCTGCTGCTGATGGGGGTGCTGGCCTTGTGGCCGCTGGCCCATACCTGGGATTTTGATGCGTTGGCGGATTGGGCGCAACGACCGGAAACGGTGGCCTATGCCCAGGCGCATCCGGGGCTGTTTTTGGCGGTGGGGTTGGCGTTGCTGGCGGGACCCATGGGCAAATGCGCCCAGTTTCCTTTCCACCTGTGGTTGGATGAGGCCATGGAGGGACCGATCCCGGCCACCATCTTAAGAAATGCAGTGGTGGTGCAGACGGGGGCTTGGGTGTTGATCAAGTTGGCGCCGGTGTTGGCCTTGTCGCCGGGGGCGCTGGGGGCGACGGTCGGGGTCGGTGTGGCCACAGCGGTAGGGACGGCGGCAATTGCTATTGCCCAGATTGATGTCAAGCGTACCCTGTCCTACCCGGTGAGCGCTTACATGGGGCTGGTGTTTATCGCGGTGGGAACGGGACACCTGGATACGGCGCTGCTGTTGCTGTTGGTGTATGGCTTGACGGCGGGGCTGCCGGTGATGGCCGTGGGGAATATTGTCTGGAATAACATCACCCAGGATGTGACGTTGTTGGGGGGCTTGTGGTCGCGCCGGCCCATTACCGGGTTGAGTTTCCTGGTGGGGATGGCGGGGCTGGTGGCGCTGCCGCCTTTGGGGGGCTTTTGGGTGCTGATGCAGTTGCTCAGTGACCTGAGTTTCCGGTCGCCGGTGTTGGTGGGGGCGGTGCTGCTGGTCAACGGCCTGCTGGCGTTTAGCTTTATGCGGGTATTCTGCCTGATCTTTGGCAACCGGCCGAAGCAGATGAGTGAGCGGTCGCCGGAGTTGCACTGGCCGTTTATTTTGCCGATGACGGTCCTGGCGGGGGTGGTGCTGCATATTCCCCAGATACTGGCGGCGGTGGACCTGTTGCCGGCCTGGCACACGGATTGGGGGATTTTGCTGACGTTGAGCACGCTGTCGGGACTGACCCTGGCGGGGGTGATTTACCTGAGTCCGGGAATTGCCAAGCCGGTGGTGCTGCCCTGGCGACAGTTGCAGGATTTGCTGGCCTACGACCTGTACACGCCGCGCCTGTATCGGCTAACGGTGGTGGGCCTGGTGGACCTGGTGTCCCGGGTGACGGATCTGCTGGACCGCTACATCGTGGATGGGCTGGTGAATCTGGTGGGGGTGGTGACCATCATCGGCGGGGAGACCCTGAAGTACAGCACGTCGGGGAAGTTCCAGTGGTATCTGGTGACCATCCTGCTGGGTCTGGGGCTGGTGGTTGGTTTAGTGGTGATGACCTTGTCGTGAGGGGGTGCCGTCATGCTGAGTGCCTTGATTGCCGGACCGGTGGTGGGGGCGTTGCTGGTGTGGTTGGTGCGCGACCCCCGGCAGATGCGACTGCTGGCACTGGTGGTCAGCGGGTTGATGGTGGCCTGGGCCGGTATTCTGCTGAGCCGCTTCGACCTGACCCAGACCGGGATGCAGTTGGTGGAAAATTGGCCCTGGCTGCCGAATTTGGGGTTGAACTATCGCCTGGGGGCTGATGGCTTAGCCATTTCCCTGCTGGTGCTCAATACGTTGATTACCTGGGTGGTGGTCTACAGTACGCCGGTGACGGTGGAGCGCCCCCGTTTGTATTACAGCTTGGTGTTGTGGGCCAGTGCGGGCCTGGCGGGGGCGTTCGCGGCCCAGAATCTGCTGCTGTTTGTGCTGTTTTATGAGTTGGAGTTGGTGCCTCTGTATTGCTTGATTGGGATTTGGGGGGGGCCGAAGCGGGAGTACGCGGCACTGAAGTTTTTGCTCTATACGGCGATTTCGGGGGTGCTGATCCTGGTGGGGTGCCTGGCCCTGGGCTGGCTGGGGGGACGGCCGGATTTTGACTACCCACAGGTGCAGGCAACGGTGGCCGGGTTGGGGGTTGGTTTGCAGGTGACGTTGCTGCTGCTTCTGCTGCTGGGGTTTGCCATCAAAGCGCCCCTGGTGCCCCTGCATACCTGGCTGCCAGATGCTTATGGAGAGGCGTCGCCCCCGGTGGCGGTGTTGCTAGGGGGAACGGTGGCGAAGTTGGGGACCTACGGGTTGGTGCGGTTCGGCTTGGAGCTGTTCCCGTCCGTGTGGGCACCTTTGTCGCCGCTGCTGGCTACTTGGGGGGTGGCGGGGGCCTTGTTTGGGGCGCTGGCGGCTATTGCCCAAAAGGACATCAAGCGCATGGTGGCTTACAGCTCGATTGGGCACATGGGCTACGTGATGTTGGGTACGGCGGCGGGGACTCCCCTGGCGGTAGTAGGGGCGATCGCCCAGATGGTGAGTCACGGGATCATCCTGGCGATTCTGTTCCACCTGGTGGGGTTGGTGGAGCGCAAGGTGGGTACACGGGACCTGAACGTGCTCAATGGCCTGATGAATCCTCTGCGGGGGCTGCCGACGGTGAGTTCCCTGCTGGTGCTCGGCGGGATGGCCAGTGCCGGAATTCCGGGAATGATGGGGTTTGTGGCGGAATTTCTCATCTTCCAGGGGAGTTACCAGCGCTTCCCGGTACAGACGTTGCTGTGCGTGGTGGGTTCGGCGCTGACGGCGGTGTATTTTGTGATTTTGATCAACCGCACCTGTTTCGGACGCTTGGATAACCGCACGGCCTATTACCCGCGGGTGTTGCTGGCGGAAAAGGTGCCGGCGTTGGTGCTGGCTGGGTTGATTCTGTTTTTGGGGGTGCAACCGCGCTGGCTGGTGCAGTGGAGTGAGACGACGGCCCAACGTCTGGCGGTCACCCAACTGGCCAGCGCCCCGGCGACCCAAACGGTGAGTTTATTGGCGGAATGACCAAGGAGGTTTTCCCATGACGGCGACTGTGGAACCGAAAACGAAGCTGCCCCCGTCGCGGCATGAGTTTGCCGAGGTGGTGCATCGGTTGGAGGCGGGGGGGGCGATGGTGCCGGATACCCCGGAAAACTTGATGCAGATCGTGGGCATCTGGAAGGCCTACGCGGTGCCAATGGATTTTTACTGGCGGGACTTGCTCTACATTGCTGAGCAGGTGTTTCTCAATCCGTTGCCCTTCTTCAAGTACTTTATTTCTGAGGAGTATTTACAGCGCCACAACCACTACGCGGGAGACGATGCGGATTTGCGCATCTGGCGGGGGGAGGCGACGGCGCATCCGGAGTTGGTTGCCTTCCTGCAGAGAGGGGAAACGTTCAAAATGCCCCGCCTGCTGCACCATCTCTGGCATGACCGGATCAATATGGAATTTGCCGAGGAGTGTATGCGGGCGATGCTCTGGCACCGGGGGATGGGGGGCCAGTTTGACCCCTATCTCGACAGCGAGGAATACAAGCAAAACGCAGACCGGGCGATTCGCGCCTATTTCCGGGGCAATCCTTTGATGCTGGGGCTGTATCGCTTGTTTCCTGACTTGTTTTTGGAACAGTGCCGCCAAGCCTCCTACTACGCCAATTTGGGTCTGTTCTGGGAGGTGATGGCGCCGGTATTTTTTGAGATTTACGACCGCTACCTGGAGGGTTCGATTCAAACGGTCAAGGACGCGGTGGATTTCCTGGTCAATGGCATTTTTGCCGTAGCCGGTCGCCCGATTTATCACCACGTGTACATCCGGGGGGAGTGCTACGAGATTATTCCTAAAAGCAAGGGGTTTATGTGGCTGTACGAGGCGGCCCTGCCCTACGTGGAGGCGGTGTTTTATCGCACATCGCCGTTTCGGGGGACCAAGTCCTACAATGCCCAGGCCCACATGGTGCCGGATAAGCAGGAGGATTTCCACTACGGGGTGCTCTACGCGGATAAATTCCCCATTGCCACCGCGGGAATTCCGCCGACGCTGTTGGCCCAGGACATGCTGCATTTCCTGCCGGATTTTTTGGTGGATTACTACCGGCGGCACTGTCGGGGTGAGGACGATATGTTGGTGCAGTTGGGGATCAGCTTCCAGCGCTCCATGTACACGGTGACGTCGGCGGTGTTCCAGGCGCTGCGGGCCGCGTTGCTCTATCCCCTGGATGACCCCAATCCCCGCCATCTGTGGGCCAACCGCCGTTTCTTTGAGGCCCAGTTGGACCGGTTCTGCCGACCGGAGTACGGGATTCGCGAAGCGGCGCGTTTAGCTTACGTGCAAAGCCCGGACTATCGCTAGGCCAATCGTTGCTCCAGTTGGTAGGTCTCCCAGAGTTCCCGATAGAGGCCGGGCTGGCTGACGAGCTCTGCATGGGTGCCCTGCTGTACAAGATGGCCCCGTTCCAGCACCAGCACCCGGTCGGCAATGGCTGTGACGCTGAGCTGGTGGGTGACGCACAGGATGGTCTGGGGTAGGGTGCGCAATTCCTGCAGGATGAGTTGGGCCGTCTGGGCGTCCACGCTGGCCAGGGCGTCGTCGAGGAGCAAAATGGGGGCGCGTACCAGTAACCCTCGGGCCAGGGCGGTGCGTTGCCGTTGACCCCCCGAGAGGGTAATGCCCCGCTCGCCCACCAGGGTTTCGTACTGCTGGGGGAAGCTAAGGATTTCGGAGTGGAGGTGGGCTTGCACGGCAGCACCTTCTACCCGGCCTAGGTCGGCTTCTGGGTCCCCATAGCGAATGTTGTCGGCGATGGTGGCGCTAAACAGAAAGCTCTCCTGGGGGACGTAGGCAATGGCACGGCGTAGGTCGGCTAAACGCACCTGGGTAATGTCGTAGCCGTCAATGAATATCTGACCGGGGGCAATGGGGAGTAACCGACATATAGCCTGTAGGAGGGTGCTTTTGCCGGCACCGATGGGTCCCACGATGACGATGGTCTCTCCGGGTTGCACGGTGAAGCTCACGTCCTGCAGGGCTGGTTCCAGCTGGCCGGGGTAGGTGTAGGTCAGATGCTGGAGGCGGATTTCCCCCCGCACGGGTGGCAGCACCAAGGGATGGGGAGGGTCCTGAATTCGGGGTTGCTCCTGCAATAGACTTTCCACGCGGGCGATGCTCACCTGGCCCCGTTGCAAGGAAGTGATGGTAAACCCCAACAGGGCGGTGGGGAAGATTAAACGTTCCCCGTAAACCAGCAGGGCCATAAGACCCCCCAACCGTAACTGGCCGCTTTCTAGGGCTTGACCGCCGAGCCAGAGCACCAGCAGTAAACTCAGGCTGGCGATGCCCCCAAACAGGGGAAATAAAAAACTACGGGTCCGCGCCAGGGCCAAATTGTCCTGCAACAGATGCCGGTTCAGCTGGGTAAACCCCTGGCGTTCGGTCTCCTCCTGGGCATAGGTTTTGATCAGGGCCATGCCGCTGAGGTCCTCCTGGATGAGTTCACTAAGGTCGGCCAAACGCTCCTGGACCTGGGCCTGCTGCTGACGCAGGGTTTCCCCAAACAGGGCCACGACCAATAACAGCAAGGGATAAACCGCCAGGGCCGCCAGGGTCAACGGCATACTGATGCTGAGCATCACCGGCAAGGTCAGGCCGTAGGCCAACACCGTATTTACCAGGCTGAGCATGGCAAAGCCCACTAACCGGCGGATGTTATCCACATCGCTGGTGGCCCGGCTGATGAGTTCGCCAGGGGGATGGCTCTGGAAATACTGGGGGTCGAGGCGCAGGAAATGTTCAAATAACCGCTGCTTCAAGTCAAATTCCACCTGGCGGCCCACCCCAAACAAATACAACCGGGACACTATGCGGATGGCCCACATCAGCGACGCCAGACCGGCAATGGCCAGGGCATGACCCGCTAATGTCCCCCACGCCGGTTGACGCTCCAGTTGGTTGATGGCGCGGCGCAACACCAGGGGAATGACCACCCCTAACACGTTCACCAGCACCAGTGCCGTAATACCAATTAGTTCCTGCCGCCAGTAGGGACGGATATAGCCCAAAAGGGTGCGTAATACGGCTGGGGATCGCGCCATATTGACCAGTCTAACAACTGTCGCCCAGGGTAGAATAGGCTCGATGGTTGTTCAGATGGGGCGTTATGGCACTCTCTTGCTGGTGGCGGTCGGTTCTGGCCCAAAAACGGGCGGTGAAGATCATTAGCGGCATTACCCAAAAAGACCCGGAAGTGGTAGGACGGGTGGTCCGGGCGGCAACCCAGGGGGGGGCAACCTATGTGGATATTGCGGCGGACCCCCTGCTGGTGATGCTGGCGAAGTCCCTGACCCATTTGCCGGTGTGTGTGTCTACCATTGACCCGACCGTACTGCCGGCCTGCGTGGAAGCGGGGGCGGATATGGTAGAAATCGGTAACTTTGACCCCTTTTATGCCCAAGGGGAGGTGTTTGATGCCGATCGGGTGTGCGCCCTGACGGTGCAGGTGCGGGAGCGGTTGCCGGAGGTGCCCCTGACGGTGACGGTGCCCCACACCTTGCCCTTGGATGTCCAGGCGGACTTGGCCCAGGAATTGGTGCGCCTGGGGGCGGATGTCTTACAAACGGAAGGCGGTGTGGCGGTCCAACCCCAACAACCAGGGGTCCTCGGCCTGATGCACAAAGCGGTACCGGCGCTGGCGGCTGCCTACACCCTGTCCCGGGCGGTGGCTGTACCGGTGATTTGCGCGTCCGGCTTGTCGGCGGTGACGGCTCCCTTGGCCCTGGCGGCAGGGGCGGCGGGCGTGGGTATTGGTCGGGCGGTGAACCGGCTCAGGGATGAATGGGAAATGACGGCTGCGGTGCGGGCCATCGTCGAAGCAGTGGCCACACCTGTGGTTGTGTAGATGGCGGTGGCCACGGCCATTCCCCAGTTCGACCTCACGCGCCAGTACCGGCAACTGGAACCTGTGCTACTCCCAGTGGTCCACAAGGTCTTGGCCAGTGGGACTTACATTGGTGGGGAATGGGTGGCAGCCTTGGAGCAGGCCTTGGCCCACCTCATTGGGGTGCCCTACTGCGTCAGTTGCAACTCTGGGACCGATGCCCTGTATCTGGCCCTGCGGGCTTTGGGGGTGGGGCCGGGGGATGAGGTGATTACTTCGGCGTTTTCCTTTATCGCCACGGCAGAGGCCATTAGCCTCACGGGGGCCACGCCGGTTTTTGTGGATGTTGACCCCACCACGTTTAATGTGGATTTGCACCAGGTGGCCCAACGCCTGACCCCCCGCACCAAGGCCATCCTGCCGGTGCACTTGTTTGGCCGTCCGGTGGATATGACCTACCTGCAAGCCTTGGCCCAGGCTCAGGGGGTGGCCCTGGTAGAAGACTGCGCCCAGGCCCTGGGGAGTCACTGGCAAGGCCGACCGGTGGGCAGTTGGGGGACCCTGGGCTGCTTTAGCTTCTACCCCACCAAAAATTTGGGAGCGTTGGGGGACGGGGGGGCCATTACGACCCACGACCCGGCATTGGCCCAGCGCCTGCGGGAGCTGAAAAATCACGGCCAACGGGAGCGCTACTGCTCGGTAACGGTGGGGATCAACAGTCGGTTGGATGCCCTCCAGGCGGCCATACTCCAGGTGAAATTGAGCTATTTGGAACAGTGGCTGGTACGGCGACGGGCTTTGGCCCACCGCTATCACCAATTGCTGGCGGATGTACCGGGACTGCTGTTGCCCCAGGACAGTCCGGGCCACAGTTGGAACCAGTACACGGTAGTGCTGCAGCGGGACGACATCAGCCGGGATGAGTTGCGGGCGCAGTTGCAGCGGCTGGGCATCGGCACGGCAGTGTACTACCCTATCCCCTTGCCTTTGCAACCGTTGTACCGGTCGTTGCAATATGACCCGGCCCAGATTCCCCAGGCGGTGACCTTGAGCCGGCGGGTGTTTTCCCTGCCACTGTTCCCTGAGTTGACCGAGGAAGAACAGGTGCAGGTGGCGCGGGCTATCCGGCAGATATTGGGGACTTGAGCATGAATAGTTCGCTGGTTTTTTGGCGACGGGTGGGACTGCCGGCTTTGACGCTGACGGTGGCGGCGGTCATCGCCTCGGCCCTGCTCCACAGTTGGCAGCAGCCCCAGCCCCAAAATCTTCTGCAACTGCGGGCGGTGGATTTACAGCTACAGGCGACAGCCTGGCTGGAGACGCCCCCCTGGGTGACGGAAACGGCTTTGGCCCAAGCGGAACAAACCTACAGCCGTTTTCTCCAACGGATGGACCTGCAGGACCAGGCCCAAGGGAGATTGCGGTTGGGGTTAATTCAAGCGGCCCAAGGCCAAATACAGGCTGCTTGGGATACATGGCAGACATTAATGGAGCAAGCCGGACCTGGGGACCTGGGGTCAACGGCGCAGGTGTTGCTGGGGCTGTGGGCGGAACCGCCACGCATTCTACCGGATGCGGAATTGCTGTTGATGGACCATCTCTCGGGCTGGTATGAGCAGGTGGCACTCCGGCGGCTGTACAAATTGCAACAGCGGCAAGGGGAGTTGGCTGCCCTGGAAAAAGAGGCGCAAATCCTGGCCCAAAATGCCCTGACCCGTCTGGTGGTGGTGGTAGGGATGCCCCTGTTGGCGGGGGTTGCTGGGACATTACTGCTGATAGGGCTGGGGGTGCAATGGCTGTGGCAGGGGCGGCAATCGCTCCTAGGACGCCGGGAAGGTCCCCGCTGGTCGGTGCCGTGGGGCCTGGATACGGTGTTGCAGGTGATGGTGCTGTGGTTTGTGGCCTTCTTTGGGTTGGGGCAGGTGCTATTGCCCTTGCTGGTGCAGGCTACAGGACTGCTGCCAACCGTGCGGACACCCTGGGGACAGGGCATCTACGTTTTAGTGAGCTATGGCCTAGTGAGTGTGGTGGGGGTGGGGATTGTCTGGCTGCACGTGCGCCGCTATCGCCCCCTAGACCGGTGTTGGTTTGACTGGCGCCTGCAGGGACGGACGCTGACCTGGGTGGTGGGGGGATACCTGGTGGCCCAGCCCTTGGTGTTTATGACCACCGTGCTCAACCAACGTCTTCTGGGGGGACGGGGCGGCGGCAATCCTTTGATTCCCATCCTGACTACCACCAAGGACCCCTGGCTGCTGGCGCTCTTTGCCCTGGTGATCGTGGGACTGGCACCCTTTTTTGAGGAGGTGGTGTTTCGCGGGTTTTTGCTGCCGTCTTTGACGCGCCGACTACCCTTGGCGGGGGCCATTGTTGTTAGTGGGGGGATTTTCGCCCTAGCCCATCTGAATGTGGGGGAATTACTACCGCTGGCAGCCCTGGGCATCCTTTTAGGTTTTGTTTACACTCGGGAGGGGAGTTTGTGGACGCCTATCCTGCTCCACGCTTTGTGGAATGGGGGGTCCTTCCTATCGTTGCTTATCCTGGGGCATGGTGGCTGAACCACAGCCGAAAAGCTGGTCGGTGCGGGTGCTAGGGGCGGTGGCCGTAGTGTTGGCATTTTATGCCCTGGCTGCCCTGATGTTGCGTTGGATTGGCCTGGAACCAACCCAGGAGTGGTTGGCCCGGTTTGGCTGGTCGGCACGGTTGGTGTTTGTGGGCTTATCGGCGGGCAGCCTCATCCTGGCCCCCTTGAGTGGCAGTTCCCTTTACATCCTGGGGGGGACCCTATTCGGCCAACACCAGGCTTTTGTCCTGAGCTGGATTGCCACCTTGATCGGCTGTAGTGTGAATTTTTGGATTGCCCGGTGCTGGGGACGGCGGCTGGTGGTGCGTTTGGTGGGACATCACCAGGTGGCAGCCCTGGACCGCTGGTTGGCCGATTTGCAGACCCACCACAGTATCTTCTACATGTTTTTGGTGATGCATTTATCGCAGGATATTGTCAGTTATGCCCTGGGGTTGACCCGCATTCCCTACCGGGACTTTTTCATTGCCCTGAGCCTGAGTGCCGCCACCATCGTGGGCTTTTTCATTTACCTGGGCAGCGGTGTGTTGAACTGGCTGGTGGGTGCTTAGTTTGGGGTAATGACGCCGGTGACGGTGCCGTTGAGCGCCCGGGGACAGACCCAATTGCTGGGCAACAGGGAAGGCCAGCCGCGCCGCAGGGCTTCGGGACAAATGGCGTGGATCGTCAACTGACAATCCAGTAGGTGCAATCCTTCCTTTTCCGCCTGCTTGATGCCGGTCTTCAGGATGGAGGTGTTGGTGAATTCTATAGTGCGATTGCACTGGACACAGACCAAATGGTGATGGTGATGGGGATAGGGCTGGTTGAGTTCATAGTGTTTGTGTCCCTCCGCCAGCTCCAGTTCCCGCAATAACCCCATACGAGCCATCAGTTTGAGGCTGCGGTAGATGGTGGACAGACTAATACTTTCCCCCCGTTGCCGTAAGGCCTGATACACATCCTCAGCGCTTAGGTGATTGCCCTGGGGTAGGTTCTGGAAAAATTTCAGGATTTTTTCCCGCTGGGGCGTTAACCGGCAGCCAATTTGATGAAGCTCCGCCCGCAAGTCAGCTGTGTCGTAAAGTTGCATACCCAACGCTTCTGTCCTCGGCATAGGCTGTGTTCCAGACTAAGTGCTCCTCTCCCCCTCCCCTGCTTACTACCTTAATCAAAAAAAGGGTAATTGGCAACAAGTTTGTTTTGTTGCGAATGATTGTAAATTAGGGGGTTGGCGTTGATCCCAGCAACGGGGGATAATGGGTTAAGGACGAGTCGGGTGTGCGACGGCGATGTCGGTTGCCTTAGGGATGGTGGAGGTGCTGGGAACGCCCCCGAGTCTGGCGGTGGCTGATGTGATGGTCAAGGCGGGGCGGGTGACCCTGGTGCATTGCGAGCGCATCAGTGGGGCCTATGTGACGGTGATCGTGCGGGGGGACGTGGCGGAGGTGAAACGGGCGGTGGAAGCTGGTGTGGAAGCGGCCAAGAAGGTTATTCCCTACAATCCTAAGGAAAAGTCCCTGCTTTTGTCCTACCATGTGATTCCCCGACCCCACCCGAATCTGGAGCGGGTCCTGCCCATTGGCTATAAGCCCCAGGTGGAACGGTTCCGGGTATGACGCAGCCCTGGAGCCAGCGGTTTCGCCAGCCTTTGCACCCGTTGGTGGCCCAGTTCAACGCCAGTATTGGCTTTGATTTGGCCCTGTTGCCCTGGGATGTGCAAGGGTCCCAAGCCCACGCCCGGATGCTGGCCCGTCAGGGGATCATTACGCCGCAGGAGGGGGAAATCCTGGTGCAGGGGTTGGCGCGTATTCTTCAGGAATACGAACAGGGGCAGTTTCCAGTCCAGGGGGAGGATGTGCATCTGGCGGTGGAGCGGCGCCTGACGGAACTGGTGGGGGAGGTGGGCAAAAAACTCCACACGGCCCGCTCCCGCAATGACCAGGTGGCTACGGACCTGCGGCTGTATCTCCGGGAGGCGATTGACGACCTCGCCGGGCGGTTGCGGCAGTTGCAACGGGTGCTGTGCCGGGTGGCGGCGGAGCATGTGGAAACCCTGATGCCGGGCTATACGCATCTGCAGCGGGCGCAACCGGTGAGTTTGGCGCACCATCTGCTGGCCTATTTCGAGATGTTCCAGCGGGATTGGCAACGGTTGCAGGAGGTACGCCGGCGGGTGAACCTGTGTCCTTTGGGGGCGGGGGCACTGGCGGGTACGACGTTTCCCATTGACCGGGAATACACGGCGGCGCTGCTGGGGTTTGCCGGGGTGTGTGCCAATAGTATGGATGCGGTCAGCGACCGGGATTTTGTGGTGGAGTTCCTGGCGGCGGCAAGCTTAATCCTGGTGCACCTAAGCCGCATGGCGGAGGAGTTGGTGCTCTGGTCGTCTCAAGAGTTTGGGTTTATCGCCTGGCAGGATAGCTGTGCTACTGGCTCGAGCATGATGCCGCAAAAGAAAAACCCGGATGTGCCGGAGCTGGTGCGGGCGAAAACGGGGCGGGTCTTCGGCCATTTGCAGGCACTGCTGGTGGTGCTTAAGGGATTGCCCCTGGCCTATAACAAGGATTTGCAGGAGGATAAGGAGGCGCTGTTGGATACGGTCAAGACGGTGCAGGATTGCCTGGCGGTGATGACGCTGGTGTGGCAGGAGGGGATCGTCATTCGCCGGGACCGGCTGGCGGCGGCGGTGGCTGAGGATTGGAGTAACGCGACGGATGTGGCGGATTACCTGGCGGCTAAAGGGGTGCCGTTTCGGGAGGCCTATCAGATCACGGGGCAGATCGTGCAGTTTTGCGAACAGCAGGGGCGGTTGCTCCAGGATTTGTGCTTGGAGGAATGGCGGCGCTTCCACCCGGACTTTGGCCCCGACATCTACGAGGTCATCCGGCCGGAGCAGGTGGTGGCCCGACGGCGGAGTTTGGGGGGGACGGGGTTTGACCAGGTGCGGGCGGCATTGGCGCGGGCGCAACGGGAGTGCAGTGAGGATGGGGATTGAGCTGGCGCAGTTGCTGGTCAATGGTTTGGCGTTGGGGGGTATTCTGGCGCTGGGGTCGGTGGGGCTGACGTTGACCTACGGGATTTTGCGCCTGTCGAACTTTGCCCATGGGGATTTCTTGACGCTGGGGGCCTATTTGACCCTGCTGGCGAATCAGGGGGGGCTGCCATTGCCCCTGGCGATGGGGGTGGGGTGTTTGTTGACGGTGGGGGCTTTTTGGCTGACAGAACAGGTCCTGTGGGCACCGGTGCGGCGGCAGCGGACGTCCCCCACCACCATGATGATCATGTCCATTGGGCTGGCGTTGTTTCTCCGCAACGGGATCATCCTGATCTGGGGGAGTCAGAATCAGAACTATCGCCTGCCGGTGTTTGGGGCGGTGGCCCTCGGGCCGGTGCAGGTGACCACGAATCGCCTGGTGGTGTTGGCCATGGCGGCGGTGGCGGTGCTGCTGTTGCATTTCCTGCTGCAACGAACGGCGATTGGACGGCAGATGCGGGCGGTGGCAGATAACCCTGAGCTGGCCCAGGTGGCGGGGATTGACGTGCAGCGTGTGATTTTTTGGACGTGGGTGGTGGCTGGGGGGCTGACGGCTCTGGGGGGGGCGATGTATGGGTTGATTACGGCGGTGCGCCCGAATATGGGCTGGTTTTTGCTGCTGCCGATGTTTGCCACGGTGATTTTGGGGGGGATCGGCAATCCCTACGGGGCCATGGTGGCGGCCTTGATCGTGGGGGTGGCTCAAGAGGTGAGTACTTATTGGTTGCCCAGTGAATACAAGCTGGGGGTGGCCCTGGTGGTGATGATGCTGGTGCTGCTGGTACGCCCCCAAGGCCTGTTCCGCAGTCCGGTGGCCTGAGAAAAAGTCTTAAAGATTTGTAAACTAAAAGAGAAGGTTTGGGGCGGCGATATGGGCCTGAAGGAGCGGTTAGAGCGGTGGACAGTGGCGGCCCATGTGGGGGCCATGGTGTTCGGTGTGGCGGGTCTGGTGGGGGTGTTGCCCCATCCGGAGTGGGTGTTGGCCTTGCCGACGGCGGGACAGCGGTTGTTTGCCTGGAGTATGGCGGGGGGGGGAGTGGTCTATATCCTGCTGGGGGCTTTGGCGATGGTAATCTATGGCTGGCGGGTGCTGGGTCCCCGGCTGCTGTTGGGTTTCTTGGTGCCGGCTGTGGTGATTTCCTTGGGCAGTGAGCTGTTGGGGACAAGTACAGGGTTTCCCTTCGGGCGCTACGGCTACCTGGCGGGGCTGGGTTACAAGATTGCCGGACGGGTGCCTTTTACGATTCCCTTGTCCTGGTTCTATATGGGGCTGGTGTGTTTTCTGTTGGCCTATGGGGGCTGTCAACGCCTGCGCTGGCCGGGTTGGCGGTACCTAGGGGCAGTAACCGGTGGTGCGCTTTTGCTGGTGGCTTGGGATTTGGCCCTAGACCCGGCTATGAGTCAAACCCCTGTCCCCTTTTGGCAGTTCCAGGAAGTCGGGGCCTTTTTCGGGATGCCCTATCGCAACCTGCTGGGTTGGCTGGGGACGGGGGTGCTGTTTATGGGCCTGGCGGCGTTGCTCTGGCGGGGCCAACCCCTGGTGTTCAGTCGGCGGGAGTTGACAGTGCCCCTGGTGCTGTACCTGGTGAATTACCTGTTTGGGGCGGTGATCACGGTGGGGCTGCTGGATAGCCGCTATTGGATTCCCATTGGACTCGGCGTGGCACTGGGGGTGGTTCCGGCTCTGGTCTGCTGGTGGCAAGCTGGGCCTGTACTTCCCCCGGCGGTGGTGCTCCCGGACGTGGATAGGGTGTCTTTGGTCAAGTAGGGAGACCCAAGCGCCGTTTGAGGGCCAAGCGGGCCTGTTCCCGGTCGTCAAAGGGTACTTTGGTGGTGCCCAGGATCTGGTAGTCCTCGTGGCCCTTGCCGGCAATCATCACCCCGTCCCCGGGTTGAGCCATCTGGATGGCCTGGTGAATGGCCTCGTCCCGTTGTACCCACACCAGGGGCGTAAAGGGAATGCCCGCCAGGATGTCCTGAATAATCTGCTGGGGGTCTTCGGTGCGGGGGTTGTCAGAGGTCACCACCACCACATCGGCCAGTTCAGCAGCAATTTTCCCCATCTGCGGTCGTTTGCTGCGGTCCCGGTCCCCCCCACAGCCAAACACGCAAATCAATCGCCCCGGCACAAAGGGACGCATGGCCCGCAGGCAGTTTTCCAAACCATCGGGGGTATGGGCATAGTCCACTACCACGCTGATGTCCTGGTTGGGACTGACTTGGATGCGCTCCATCCGCCCCGGCACCCCCGGAAACTGGGGCAAGACCTGCTGAATCTGCTCCAGCGTCACCCCTAGATGTAGGGCTGCTCCCACCGCCGCTAAGGTATTGGCCAGGTTAAAGGCGCCGATCAAGGGGACGGTTAAGGTGGTTTCCCCCGCCGGTGTGGTGACGTGGGCCGTGATCCCCTGGGCGCTGTAGTGCACGTCACGCACCCCGATGTCCGCCGGTTGCCCCGTCACGCTATAGGTCCACAGGGGCCAAGCCAACTGCTGCAAAGCGGCTATCAAGCGTCGGCCATAGCCATCGTCCCGGTTGACAATCGCCCGCCCCCGCAACAGGTCTGGCTCAAACAGGCGCGCCTTGGCCCGGAAGTAGTTTTCCATCGTCAGGTGAAAGTCCAGGTGGTCCTGGGTCAGGTTGGTGAAAATCGCCACATCGTACCGGCAACCGGCTACCCGGTCTTGGGCCAGGGCATGGGAACTGACCTCCATCACAGCTGTCCGGCAACCGGCCTGGATGGCTTGCGCCAAAACCTGCTGCAACTCCACCGCCCCCGGCGTGGTCTGCCCTGCCGTTTGCTGATACCCCGGCCAACGATAGTAGAGCGTCCCCAGCAGAGCCGTTGACCCTTGGGTTTGCTGCAACAGAAATTCGATAAGGTGGGTGGTGGTGGTTTTGCCGTTGGTGCCCGTGACGCCCACCAGTTGTAACTGCTGACGCGGATAGCCGTAAAAGGCGGCGGCTAACTCTCCGCAAGCCTGGGTGATGCGTTCTACCGGGATCACGCGCGGGGGCAAGTCAGCCCGGGGAGATACCAATGCCACCAGCGCCCCTTTGGCCAACGCCTCCGGCCAGAAGTCGCCCCCGTCCACCCGCGTCCCCGGCAGCCCCACAAACACCATCCCCGGCCTACAGGCGCGCGAATCGCAGGTGATCCCCGTCACCGGCTGCTGCAACAGCGGGTCTTGCCCGTCTAAGGGGGGCAAATAGGCCGCAATGGCCCTCAGTAGGTCACCCAAGTTCATCCCCGTACCCCTTGGTGCGTTCATGCTTAGGATAAATCAGTGAGGTGCCTGGGCCATAGGGTGTGCTGCTATATTGGCCCCCCTAAACGGCCGTCTCCTGATGCACCACGTCGAGATAGGCGCGGGTCAACGCACAAAACGTGAGGGGAATCGTCAACCCTAGACCCAACCCACATAGGAGAGACCCACCTAAATTAATCAACACCAGCAATACCAGAAACCATAGCCAGGGCCAAAAGTTCCGCTTCACGATACGCCAACTATAGACCATCGCTAGCCAAAAATTAATTTTTTGGTCAATAACCAACAATTTACTAAACATTAACACAGTGCCCAAGTATACCATAGAGATTAAGATATTGATTATCAAAAGTCCCACCAAAAAACTTGCCAGCATTAAGGCCGGGAGACCTTGCTGTAAATCTACATAACCGACATTGATGCCCTGGTTTTTGGCTAAGACGACCAGGGTAGCGCCTGCGCAAGTAGACAGGGACACAACCGAGACAATATACAAAGTAAGCGATAGCAATAGACTAAAGCCTATAAAGCTCAAGTCGATCATTAGGAAATCAAAAAACCGGACAAGAATTCTCAGCAAATCTGGGTATCCTACCGTCTGATTTTTTAGGTATCCGTAGGCCAGCATGAACCAACCAGCGTTAAATAAAGGGGCCAGGATTAAACTCATGATTAAATCAATGGGAAAGGCTGCCAAGGATAGGGCAAAACTTATAGCAAGAAGCAAGACTAGATAACCGATGAATATCAGCCAATGAGACCGGGTAGCCTCCCAGGCC